>NZ_RZPI01000085.1:0-11972 GCF_003998715.1 Mesorhizobium sp. M7A.F.Ca.CA.002.15.2.1 | reverse complement strand
GCCGCCACCTGGATCGGCGTGAAGGCGCCGTAATCGAGGTAGGACTTCACCCGCGTCAGCGCCGAGATCAGCCGCTCGTTGCCGACGGCAAAGCCCATGCGCCAACCGGGCATGGAGAAGGTCTTCGACATGGAGGTGAATTCGACGCAAACGTCGATCGCGCCAGGCACCTGCAGCACCGAAGGCGGCGGATTGCCGTCGAAATAGATCTCCGAATAGGCAAGGTCGGACAGGATGATGATGTCGTTCTTCTTGGCGAAGGCGACCACATCCTTGTAGAAATCGAGCGAGGCGACCAGCGCTGTCGGGTTCGACGGATAGTTGAGGATCAGCGCCAGCGGCTTCGGGATCGAATGCTTGACACCGCGCTCGAGCGCCGGAATGAAACCGTCGTCCGGCTCCACCTGCAGCGAGCGGATGACGCCGCCCGACATGATAAAGCCGAAGGCATGGATCGGATAGGTCGGGTTCGGGCACAGGATCACGTCGCCGGGCGCGGTGATCGCCTGCGCCATGTTGGCGAAGCCTTCCTTCGAACCGAGCGTGGCCACCACTTGCGTGTCGGGGTTGAGCTTCACGCCGAAGCGCCTGCCATAGTAGGCGGCCTGGGCGCGGCGCAGGCCCGGAATGCCGCGCGACGAGGAATAGCGATGCGTGCGCGGGTCGCGCACGACCTCGCACAATTTGTCGACGATAGCCTTGGGCGTCGGCAGGTCCGGATTGCCCATGCCGAGGTCGATGATGTCGGCGCCACGCGATCGGGCGCTGGCCTTGAGCCGGTTGACCTGCTCGAACACGTAAGGCGGAAGCCGGCGAACCTTGTGAAATTCTTCCATGGCAGTTCCAGACAGCGAAGGGGTGTTGGGCGCGCGCTATATACTTATTTGCAGGTAGGGTCGAGGGCGGGGTCGCATTTGGCTTCGATCTGCTTCAGCGTTTCGTCGCCATGCTTCTTGGCCAGATCCGTCAGCGCCGCCTGGTTGACGACCTTGGGGCCGCCGCCCTTTGCCGCCTGCGCATTCTCATCCGCCTTCAATTGCGCGAGCTTGGCGTTCTTCTCGGCTTCGGTGAACTGCGGCGCCGCCACTTGCGGCTTGATGTTCAGGTTCGGGAAGGTGCCGGTATCCTTCGGTCCCGCACCCACAGCGACAGGCGTCGGGCCATTCGTGTTGGTGCTCGAGCACCCGGCAATGCCGATGAGGACGATCGCCGCGCCGATGCGGCAAAAACGTCCGGCACCGAAAAAAACAGTCTCGCCAATATTAATCGTCATATTGTTTCCTTGGCAGCCGAGGTAGAGCGAGATTGGCCCGGTCGGATGTCCCATGTTAATATGTCAAGAAAAGGCCTCGGGAGGAACCCCGCCAACCATGTCCAAAACACCCGATTCGGGCAAAGCGGAAGATGACCAGCCTTCGACCGTCGAGCAATATCTGGTGAAGGACCCGGAACGCTTCGCCCTGAACATGGCGCGCATGATCGAGCAGGCCGGCAAGGCCGCTTCCGCCTGGGCCGAGCCGCGTGAAAAAGGCGACGTGCGCGACCATGTGGCCGAGCCCGTCGTCGATATGGTGAAGACCTTTTCCAAGCTCAGCGAATACTGGCTTGCCGATCCGCAGCGCGCGCTGGAAGCGCAGACGCGGCTGTTCTCCGGCTATATGACGGTCTGGGCCAACGCCATTCAGCGCACCAGCAACGCCGCGCAAGACACCGAAGACGCGGTCAAGCCGGAGCGCGGCGACAAGCGCTTCCTCGACCCGGAATGGGGCCGCAACGCCTTCTTCGATTTCCTCAAGCAGGCCTATCTCGTCACCTCGCGCTGGGCGGCCGATCTGGTCGAGCACGCCGAAGGTCTTGACGAGCACACCCGCCACAAGGCCGGCTTTTACGTCAAGCAGGTGTCCAACGCCATCTCGCCGTCGAATTTCATCCTGACCAATCCGGAACTGTTCCGCGAAACCGTCGCCTCGAACGGCGAAAACCTGGTGCGCGGCATGAAGATGCTGGCCGAGGACATCGCCGCCGGCAAGGGCGACCTGAAGCTGCGGCAGGCCGACTACTCGCCCTTCGAGATCGGCAGGAACATCGCCACCACTCCCGGCAAGGTGGTCGGCCGCAGCGACGTCGCCGAAATCATCCAGTACGAACCGGCGACCGAGACGGTGCTCAAGCGGCCCCTGCTGATCTGCCCGCCATGGATCAATAAATTCTACATCCTCGATCTGAACCCGCAGAAATCCTTCATTCGCTGGGCGGTTGAACAGGGCCACACCGTGTTCGTCATCTCCTGGGTCAATCCGGACGAGCGCCACGGCACCAAGAGCTGGGAAGCCTATATCCGCGAGGGTCTGCAATACGGCCTCGACACGGTCGAGAAGGCCACCGGCGAACGCGACGTCAACGCGATCGGCTATTGCGTCGGCGGCACGCTCCTGGCGGCGGCACTGGCGCTGATGGCGCAAGAGGGCGACGACCGCATCAAGTCGGCGACCTTCTTCACCACGCAGGTCGACTTCACCTATGCCGGCGACCTGAAGGTGTTCGTCGACGAAGAACAGGTCGCGGCAGTGGAAAAGTCGATGAGCGAAAAGGGTTATCTCGACGGCACCAAGATGGCGACCGCCTTCAACATGCTGCGCTCAGGCGACCTGATCTGGCCCTATGTCGTCAACAACTACATGCGCGGCAAGGATCCCCTGCCCTTCGACCTGCTCTACTGGAATGCCGATTCCACCCGCATGGCCGCAGCCAACCACTCTTTCTACCTGCGCAACTGCTATCTCGAGAACAACCTTTCGCAAGGCACGATGGAACTGGCGGGCCGCACGGTCTCGCTCGGCGACATCACCATCCCGGTCTACAACCTCGCCTCCAAGGAAGATCACATCGCGCCGGCGCTTTCGGTGTTCCTCGGCTCGAAATATTTCGGCGGCACGGTCGAGTATGTGATGGCGGGGTCGGGCCATATCGCCGGTGTCGTCAATCCGCCGGCATCCAACAAATACCAGTATTGGACCGGGGCTACGCCGACGGGCGACTTCAGCCAGTGGATAGCCAATGCCACCGACCATCCAGGATCCTGGTGGCCGCACTGGCAAGGCTGGATAGAGGCCAAGGACAACACCCGCGTGCCTGCCCGCAAACCGGGCAAGCATATGAAAACTTTGGGTGATGCTCCGGGCACCTATGTGAAGGTCCGTGTGTAACGGACTGTAATGTGTGGTGAGTTGACGGGCCGCCAAAAGCGGGCGAAATGGTGTCGTCAACCATCAAGCGGCCGTAATTCGGCAATCACTGCAAAAATACTTCCAGGCTTGCGGATTTGACACAGGTCTCGTTTCCGGATCGGAGACAAAGGTCACCTTGGCAGCGACGCATGCATGCCGCGCCAAGATATGCCGACCGGACATCGAGGGGGAATTTGACTTTGAAATCAGCAGGATGGAGCCTCGCAAAGGGAGAACGCCGCGCCATTGTGGCAGCGCTCTGCTCCTTGCTTCTGGCCTCCTGCACTTCGGCTGGCGACCCGGCAATGTCGGTCGGAATGCCCGGCTACAATGCCACCGCATCGGACGTAAACGCGGCCTCCAGCGGCAAGGCGATCGCCGCCTCCGATTCGTCTGATGTCACGACGGAGCAGACGACCGTGATGACGGCAAGCGACACGGCGCTGCCTGAAAAGGTCGCCTATGTGCCTGTGTCCAAACCGGGAGCTGCCTTTCCGCTGACCATGCCGGCGGGCGCCGAAACCATCGTTGGAAACACGCCGCAGTCGCTGACGCAGCAGGCACAGACCGCGCAGCAGACCGATGCGGTAGCCCAGCAGATTGCCGCGGCCGACGGCGACGTGGCGGCGCCGAAGCCCGCTGCCGCTCCGGCCATGAACAACCCGGTCTATGTGACGGCTGGCGAGATGCCGCAGGCCGAAGCACCAAAGAAGAAAGGCTTCCTCGCCTCGATGTTTGGCGCAACGCCAGCCTCGGCGACACCAGCCCCCCTCATCAGCAACGCCCGGACGGGCGAGCAGCCCCCGGCGCAGGCAAAAGCGACGCCAGCAGCGGCAAAACCGATCATCACGCTTGCCTCGGCCGATTCCACGGCCAAGCCGGTACAACTGGCTTCGCTCGGTGGCGATAGCGGTCACATCACCGGCAGCGATGCCCTGCCCGGCGTGCGCCAGACGGCCCTGTTCGAGATCAAGCGCAAGTCGGGCCTCGATGACGAAAGCGACGTCGACCTCAACGAGGATGAGGGGCCAGTGGGCGGCTCCTATCAGGTTGCGTCCGCCGCCGGCATGGCCCGGCTGGCGCCCAACGGGCTGCTCAAGCAGAACGAAAGCGTCGATGTGGCCTGCCTGAAGCCGTCGCTGGTGCGCGTGCTGAAGACGATCGAAGGCCACTACGGCCGCAAGATGACGGTGACGTCAGGCTATCGCGACCCGGCCCGCAACCGGCGCGCCAACGGCGCCAAGAATTCGCTGCACATGTATTGCGCCGCCGCCGACATCCAGGTTCCCGGCGTTTCGAAATGGGAACTGGCGAGCTACATCAGAAGCATGCCCGGTCGCGGCGGTGTCGGCACATACTGCCACACAGAATCGGTTCACGTCGACGTCGGTCCCGAGCGCGACTGGAACTGGCGCTGCCGCCGGCGCAGCGGCGGTGACGGCTAGCAGCGCTATTTGACGGCCTACGCCTGTCAGCCGCCAAGGCCGTTCCGGCAATATCGTTCCAGCCTCCTGAACATTCGAGATAGGCTGAAGCGTCCCCAACTTCGTCATCCTCGGGTCTTCGCGACGGAGCGCTCCTTGCTCCGCCCGTGGATGACGAAACGATGGGTGTCGCCGCTAATCGTCAAGCCTGCCAGCCCTCGGCAAACCGTTGATTTGGCAGGCCTGGAAAAAAGTTGTCCAAGGTGGCACCTGACGGGTTGCCGGTTGCGCACAACGCCAGTATAAGCCGCTTCGTCTGAGCGCGCCCATCGTCTAGCGGTTAGGACACCGCCCTTTCACGGCGGTAACAGGGGTTCGATTCCCCTTGGGCGTACCAGAAAAATTTGCGTTTGGCGCAAACCTCCCTCCCAATGTCGGCAATTTCGCTTGGCTCTCTGCTGCTCTCTTCAACTGACGCGCAGTCTTCCGCGATCACACCATAGGCCAACGCGGCCACACGGGTCATAATCCTGCTACAAAGTGGTCGATTCCTAAGGGATGTAGCCGCTCCAAGAGCCCGCCGCAGGTCGCCCCCGTGGCGGGCTTTTTATTGCACGGTCGAGTTGGGCTTTCACGGCATTGCGACAACGGGGCGAAGCCCCGAGTGGCAAGTCCGTATTTATTTGCCTAGTTTGCGTGCGGGAGCCTACATGAGAACGGGTCGCGCGCCGCTCAAGACGACCCTCTTCAGCGCTTCAACCGGCATCCGACAGTGCAAAGTCAAAAGCCTGTTATGATCCACGGATTGGAGTCGTATCCGAGACGCGGCTCTGCCTTTGCCCCGCTATCTTCCGATTTGGCGGTTCCGGTGAAACCGCAGTCCAGATTTGCAACGGGCTTCTTGGTCGACGGTTTCGTGGAACACAAGGCGGCAGCGTCACTGACCGCCGCCTTCTTTTCCTTGGCAACAGCGACACCGGTCGCAGCGAAAACAACAGCCGCGCACAATACAGCCACTCTCATTGGAACCCCCACATTGCACCCGACAGATGGTCGAACATGACGTAACGTAATCTTAATATTAGCACTAACGAATATATTAGCTAGCCCCGTGCCATAAAAAGCAGGCCGAGTGCCAAGCTTGCGCCACGACCGCCAAACCGGTGCATTGGCAGAGCCCCGGCGCGCGAGGCTATCAGGCCACAGCCTAGCCGCTGCCAAGCAGCGGCACGGTAACGGTTGTCGCGTAGTTGATCGGGAAGGAACTGAAGTAGGGGAAGTCGATGACGAAGGCATAGGCGGCGGTCAGATGCGCCATGCGGAAGCCGCCGCTCACCGGGTCGATGGCGATCGTGACGTTCACGTCCTTGAACCCCAAGGCCTGCAATTTCTGCGTGGCGATCGATTGAATGTCGGCCTGGGTCAGCGTGTTCTTAAGCTGCAGCGAGCGCGCTGACGTCTCCAGCGTATAGCGAACACTGGAGACCGAGTGCATCGACCAGCCAAAGGCGAATATTCCGAACAGCAGCATGACAAGGAAGGGGGCGATCAGCGCGAACTCCAGCCCGGCCCCGCCCGATCGATCCCGCCGCAACGCGCTTACCCTAGCGGACACGGATCACCTCCTGGTGACCGATGACGGTGGGAGCGGCAAAGGCGCCGAAGGCAATTGGCGGCACCCAGGTGCCCGATGCCTGTATCTGGACATAGATCGACGGCACCTTGGGCCCACTGCACATGGTGGAAGCGTCGACCACGGTCGTCCCGCACATACGGATGTGGCTTAGCGTGACCTGGCCGTCTTCCGGCCGATTTTCCCAGCTCGCAATGGCAAGGGCCTGGGTCGCCGCATCATCGGTCGATCCGCTCATGACCAGGTTCGCGGCCGTCTTCACACCGGCGCGCATCGACAGTGAACTCGTTATGTAGGACCAGCCGTCCAGAATACCAAGCAGCACCAGGCACAGAATGGGCAGCACCATCGCGAACTCGACCGCCGCAACGCCCGAATCATCGCCGAGGATCGGCATCGACCGGCGCCCCACGGAGCTACTCGGACAGTGCCACGGACCGCGCGGCTGGAATGTTGGGCACTCCGAGGCTCGAGCAATCCTGATTGATGGTTGAATTACCGGACCATTGAATCGTATTTGCGACGACCCTGGTGCAGCCGCCATTGCCCGAGAAGTTGCCAAGATAGCTCACTTGCTGCTTGGGGAAATAGATGGCCCCGGTCAAAAGCGAGTCCGCTGTGCCGTTGAATGTGCTGGATGCACTCATGCCGGTCCTGTCGCCGTAGAACAGAACGCCTGAGTAGGTGCCCGAAGTCGCCGCGCTGAGCTTCACGGACGCATTGCCATTCATGCTGACGGTCGAGCTGCCGGACATGAAGATGGTCACCCCGGCGCCGGTGATGGCCGCGTTGGCGTTTATCTTGAGATTGCCCTGGACGACATAAACGCCGGGCGAAAGCGTGACGTTGCCCTTCAGGTTCATGCCGCTGCAATAGGTGCCTGGACCGAGCGTCGCCTTGTTGTCGTTCAGGCAGGGGGTCGCGGCCACCGGGGCCGGCAGGTCGACAAAGGGATCGCCGGCGGGCAGTGCCTGGGTGATCGGGGCCGCGCAGACGGTGGTGACGGGATTGCTGAGAGAGACACCGCCCGCCGATATCAGGCAATCGGCCTGCAGACCGGCCGCGCCCTGAAGCTTGATGGCGTCGGAGGCGATGGAATTGGACATGACCGAGCAGCCGGTGAGCTTAACGCTGGTGCTGCCGGAAAACAGCACCGCCTGCGACGCGGACGGATCGAGCGCGAGCATGCAAGCACTCGAGGCATCGGTAATGACGGCCACCGCCCTCGCCTGTTCGGGAACCTTTTCCTGTGTGAAGATCAGGGTGAACATCCGGTCGAGCTTCTGGCCGACGATCACCTCGACCGCTTTTTTCGCCGTATTCGGTCCGGACGCGGGCGGCGTATTGACGACGATCGTGCCCGAGCCCAGCCCGTTCGACGCCGCGGACTGGGTCGCAGCCGCGACGATCGTCGGCTTGTCGGAACCCGAAATCTGTTCGAGCGCTCCGGCATAGGCGGCTGCATCGGCCGTCGCCTGCAATCTCAGGCTGTTGTAGTACCAATAGGAGGTCTCGACGCCGAAGCCCGCAGCGCCGACAACGACCGGCAAGGTGAGGGCAAAAATGGTGGCGACATTTGCGCCCGTGCTCCGGCGCATGGCGTCCATTACAAGCCGAACACGGGTGAAGCTATTCAAGGCCATGGCTTAGATTAGAAAGCACGCATAAATGAACGAATGGCTAAAAAGTTCGGTGCATTTTTGAGCAGTGGTCCATTGGCTTCAAAAAAGAAGTGCTTCGCTGGCTGATCAACGCGCGAGCGCACTTCCTGGCAAGCGAGAAGGGCTAGGGCCAGCGGGAGGCGGCGAGAGAGAGCATCGATGTCCTAGAGCATCCGCCTGCGATAGGCAGCCATGGGTTCGCACCCGATCAGCGAACTTGCCGTCGAAGGCAGCAAACACCGATGTGTTGCTGCTCGCACTGTTGGAGAATGCAGTGGGAAGCCAAAGCTGTGCAGGATTTTCTTCAAGCGGAAAGAATCGGCATCGGCTCCGCAACCACCCCGGCCGACATCTCTCTTTGCACGGCTTGGAAAAACCTGCGCACTTCATCGCTGGCTGCTGTTCTGTCCCTGCCGGAGCCGACCACAAGATCGAGCAACTCCGACGCCTTGGCCCTCCAGAACGAGGTGGCGGTCTCGCCATGCAGGTTGCCGAGCTTGGCAGCAACCTCTCTGACCAAGAATACCTGACGGTCGATCGGGAATGCACGGATTTTTTCTGGGGACATCTTCCGAACCATGAGACTGACGCAACGAATCAACCATTGCCAACAAGCAATGGCGTAGCCGGGAAGGTGGAAACGGAAGCTTAACGGCGCTGACGTGGGTGCGGGGACGCAACGATACGCTCGCGACATCGCCTGTGCGTCAAACGCGCTTCATTGGTTGCAGTGGGGGGCAGGCGAAACGGCGGCGGCCCTTAGGCCTGGAGCGCCCTCGCCTCACCGCCGCGCTTGCGCGGCGTCATCATATCCCTGGCCATCAGTCCGCTGGCCCGGCAAAACGCCATGAACGCCCGGCAAGCATCCTCGGTCTTGACCACGTCTACCGTGGCCCCAAAGCAGGCGTTGAAGGCTTTCTGGTAGATCGGGCCCTGACGGCGCGCAGGCCAGTCCTGGAGAAAATCGAGCGCCTGTTCGACGCCGTAGATCTCCTCGACCGGCAGGCCGGGCGCGGGCGCTATGCGCACCGGCACCTCGAATTGCAGTCTGTCCATTTCCTGTCTCCCGAACTGGCGCCACCGCAGCAACGCCGTTCGTCGTCAAAAGTTGCTTTGACCGGCTTTTGGCCCAGAAATGTGTCGTCACTTGGGTCGCTGAACCGCCCATGCAAGGCGAATATCTCGAACTGTGCGGGTGCATCGGGCAGTTCTTCCTTGAACCTTTTGCCCTCAAGTGCCAAATCTGGGGAGATCTTCACGTCGGCTCTCTTGCAGGGCCCTACCCGCTACACGGACAAAATGGTCACCTATCTCGACGCTGCCACGGCCCCGCTCAGAAATACCGGCCAGATCCGCCTCTATGGCGAGGACGGCTTTGCCGGCATGCGCAAGGCATGCGATCTCACCGCGCGCTGCCTCGACGAGCTGGTGCCGATGGTCCAGCCCGGGGTCACCACCGAAGCAATAGACCGCTTCGTCTTCGAATTCGGCATGGACCACGGCGCGCTGCCGGCGACGCTCAACTATCGCGGCTACACGAAATCATCCTGCACCTCGATCAACCATGTCGTCTGCCATGGCATTCCCGACAACAAGCCGCTCAAGGATGGCGACATCGTCAACATCGACGTCACCTACATCCTCGACGGCTGGCACGGCGATTCTTCGCGCATGTATCCGGTCGGCACGATCAAGCGCGCCGCCGAGCGGCTGCTCGAAGTCACGCATGAATGCCTGATGCGCGGCATTGCGGCGGTCAGGCCGGGCGCCCGCACCGGCGCCATCGGCGCCGCCATCCAGACCTTTGCCGAAGGCGAGCGCTGCTCGGTGGTGCGCGACTTCTGCGGCCACGGCGTCGGCCAGTTGTTCCATGACGCGCCGAACATCCTGCATTACGGCAGCGCCAATGAAGGCGTCGAGATGCGGCCAGGCATGATCTTCACCATCGAGCCGATGATCAATCTGGGCAGGCCGCACGTGAAGGTTCTGTCGGATGGCTGGACCGCGGTAACGCGCGACCGCTCGCTGTCGGCGCAGTACGAGCACACGATCGGCGTGACCGACACAGGGTGCGAGATTTTCACGCTGTCGCCCAAAAAGCTCGATCGCCCCGGCCTGCCGGCTTAGAGCGCACCTTACCCGGCGGGAGGCCGTCTATGCCGACTGCACATCCGCGGCATTCGGCAGGTCGATGGTAACGACCAGTCCGCTGGGCTGGTTGTCCTCCAATTCGATCCTGCCGCCGTGCCCCTGGACGATGTCGGCAACGATCGAGAGGCCCAGACCGAAGCCATGCTTCGACGCAATGCCGCGCGACGCATCTTCCTTGAAGAATGGTTCGAAAACACGGGCACGTGCCGTCATCGGAATACCCGGCCCGTCGTCCCCTACCGTGATGCGCGCCGCCGTGCCGGTCGCCGTCAAGGCGACCGTGACATTGCCAGCGAATTTGACCCCGTTGTCGCAAAGATTGGCGATCGCACGCGCCAATGCATTGGGCTTGCACCAGCCCAGAAGCCGGTCCGGCCCGGAATATGAGACAGGAAATCCGACATCGGAGAATTCGGCGCAGACGGTTTGCAGAACGCTGGCAATATCGGCGCGCTGCAGCTTCTCCGTCGAAACATCGTTGCGCAGGTAGGTAAGGGTCTCATCGATCAAGATTTCGATGTGCTGGACATCGGACAGGATTGCGGTTCGGATTGGGCCATCATCCATGCGCTCGGCGCGAAGCCGCAGCCGCGTCAAAGGCGTGCGCAGATCATGACTGACGCTGCGCAACATGCGCGTGCGGTTTTCGATCATCGTGCGGATACGCGTCCTCATCCTGTTCAGGGCGCGCGCCAACCCCACCATTTCAATGGAGCCGTGTTCGACGAAGAGCTGGTCGCCATTCTCGATCTCGGCCGAACCGACTGCCGCCGAGATGCGCTTCAACGGATCCGTCACGGCCCAAACCGCAAACAGCCAGATCAGCACGGGCAAGGCAACGAAAGCCATGAACCTGTAGAACGAGGCACGGACGAGGCCCGATGTCAGCCAGGAATCGGGCATGCCGAAATGGGCCAGGACGTCCTGCTGGTCGAGGTCGATGACAAACGCGTATCGGCCGCCGATCCTTATCCAGCGTCCCTCAACCGTCCCCCTGTCGATACGCAAAAGCCATTCGACACTTCGCCATTGCAGATAGGACTGGGGAATGCCGGTTATCCGGTCCTTGGGCAATATCTCGAAATCAAAGCCGGCCCGCTTTGCTGTCGCCAGAATTGCGCCACGCGCCTGCGCCGGCGTTTCTTGCAACAAGGCAGCAACAACGGCCGCACGCCCGGCGTTATCTTCCGCGGCGGGAAGATCGGCGTTCTCTATGAAACTCTCGACGACCGAACCGACGAACATGATCACGATCACCGCGATGAAAATGATTGCCACAAACTGCCCACGCACGGACTGTGGCAAGAAACGGCGGATGAAATCCCTTATGCTTCCTCCACCGTCGCGGTGAAGATGTAGCCACCCAACCGAACGGTCCTCAAAAGCACCGGATCGCGCGCATCCTTTTCGATCTTCCTGCGGATTCGACTGATATGGACATCGACGCTACGCTCGATCGGCCCCGCGAGCCCGGCATGGGTTACGCCCAGAAGTTCCTCACGAGAGAGAACCCGGCCTGCATTGCGACAAAACGCAAGCAACAGGTCGAATTCATGCGTCGTGGTCGTCACCCGCGCATTGTTGGGGTCATGCAATTGCCGGCGTATGGGATCAAGGCGCCAGCCGTTGAAACGAAGTACCTTCGACCAGTCCCGCTCGTCGGGATCATAGGCTGTACGGCGCAGCAGCGCCCGTATCCTGGCCGTCAGTTCACGCGCGCTGAACGGTTTCGTCACATAGTCGTCCGCGCCGATTTCCAGCCCGAAGATGCGGTCGATTTCCTCGCCGAGCGCGGTCAGCATCAGGATCGGAATGTTGGTTGCGGCACGAAGGCGGCGGCAGATGTTGAGACCGTTTTCGCCCGGCAACATGACAT
>NZ_RZPI01000859.1:0-2056 GCF_003998715.1 Mesorhizobium sp. M7A.F.Ca.CA.002.15.2.1 | reverse complement strand
ACTGCCCTACTGCCCTACTGCCCTACTGCCCTACTGCCCTACTGCCCTACTGCCCTACTGCCTTATTTCCCGCAGTGATGATCGTTGATCTTGTTCAATGCATTCGCGTCGGGTCCAACGCGATGGTAGGAGCACGCGCCAGCCGCCGTCGTCACCAACTGCTGATCGTAGTAGTGCGGGCCGCCGAACAGGATATCGATGAGATCGCCTTCGGCGGGAACGTAGCGTTCGGAGTGGACCCGGCGGTCGTAATGCCGGTCGCCAGCCAAGGCCGGGGCGCAAAGACTCGCGCCCGTAGCAACCGCGAGAGCTAGGATCGCAACGCATTTCGTGGTCATCGGCACACCCTTCTGGCCATTCCGGAATCGCACCATACATCCAAAACCGCCAGCCGGACAAAAGTTCCGAGAAGACCGCGATAGGCTCTTGCCGAAGCCTGCGGCCTCGCTCATCCATGGTGCGTGGAAATGTGGGATCCGTGATGACCGACGCCAGCCTTCACCTCGTCGAAGCGACGATCGACCAACTGCGCCGCGCGCTCGATCACGGCACCGTCACCAGCGTCGAACTGGTCGGGGCGTATCTCAGGCGCATCGCGCATTTCGACCGGCACGGCATCAGCCTCAATGCCGTCCCAGTGCTCAACCCTGACATGTTTGAGCAGGCGGCGGCCTCCGACCAGCGGCGCCGCAACGGCGCCGTGCTCGGACCGCTCGACGGCATCCCCTACACCGCCAAGGACAGCTACAAGGTTGCAGGCCTGACGGTGGCCGCCGGCTCGCCGGCCTTCGAGCATCTCATTGCCAATGAGGATGCCTTCACCATAGCCCGGCTGCGCGCCGGCGGTGCGGTGCTGATCGGGCTGACCAACATGCCGCCAATGGCCAATGGCGGCATGCAGCGCGGCGTCTATGGCCGCGCCGAAAGTCCGTACAATGGCGATTATCTCACCGCCGCCTTCGCATCGGGTTCGTCCAATGGCTCCGGCACGGCGACAGCGGCCAGCTTCTGCGCCTTCGGGCTTGGCGAGGAAACCTGGTCGTCCGGCCGCGCGCCGGCCACCAACAATGCGCTGGTCGCCTACACGCCGTCGCGCGGCGTCATTTCTGTGCGCGGCAACTGGCCCCTGGTGCCGACCATGGATGTCGTCGTGCCGCATACGCGCAGCGTGGCCGACATGCTCGAACTGCTCGATGTGATCGTCGCCGACGATCCCGAGGCGCGAGGCGATTTCTGGCGCGCGCAGCCTTGGGTCAAGCTGCCGAAAAGCTCCGATGTGCGGCCGCCCCGTTATACCGATCTCGCACTGGCGGGGTCGTTGAAAGGCAAGCGCCTGGGCGTGCCCAGAATGTATATCGGCCGCGACAGCGAGGCCGATGCGCCGATCGAAACCCGCGCCTCGGTGCTTGCCCTGTGGGAGCAGGCAGCGGCCGATCTCAAGCGGCTTGGCGCCGAGGTGATCGAGGTCGATTTCCCCGTCGTCTCCAACTACGAGCGCGACCGCCCCGGGGCGCGCACCATGGTCGAGCGCGGGCTGGTGCCGCAGGACTTCGCCGAGCGCGAACTCTGGGATCTCAGCATCTGGGGCTGGGACGACTTTTTGCGCGCCAATGCCGACCCGGCCGTGCCCGATCTCGTCTCCGTCGACGGCCCAAAGATCTTCCCGCAGCCGCCCGGCACGCTGCCCGACCGCTATGAGGGCGGCTTCGATCTGAGAGAATATGTGGAACGGGCGCGGTCCGGCGTCACGCCGTTCGCAGACATTCCAACGCTGGAAGACGGACTGAAGGGCCTCGAAGCAACAAGGCGGATCGATTTCGAGGTCTGGCTGGACGGCCAAGACATCGACGCCGTGGTGCTGCCCGCCGCCGCCGATGTCGGACCGGCCGATGCAGACATCGACGAGGCGTCCGCCGTCCTTGCCTGGCGCAATGGCACCTGGGTCGCCAACGGCAATCTGGTCTGGCGCCATTTTGGCATCCCGACCGTCACCGTGCCGATGGGAACCATGGCCGATATCGGCATGCCGGTCGGCCTGACCTTCGCCGGCAAGGCC
>NZ_RZPI01000858.1:696-2060 GCF_003998715.1 Mesorhizobium sp. M7A.F.Ca.CA.002.15.2.1 | reverse complement strand
CCGCACCCGAACTCGACGCCTTGGCCGCGCTTGCCGGCGACAGCGGCTACAGATTGCCGGCCGATGTCGAAGCGCATGCGGTTGCGCTCGACGCTGAGAGCCGCCGCATGGCGCAGGCCGGCAGCCTCTATCCGGACCACGTCATCTTCCTCGGCCAGGGCTCCGTCGTGGCGAAGCCAGGCGAGGCCGTGGCAGATGTCGTTGCACGACTGGGCACGTCGCCTGCGGCGATCCTGTTTCCCGGCGCAGGCGTGCTGATGCGCGGCGACGCCAGTGCCGGCGCCGATGCCATGCAACGCTGCCTCGCCGACGTGACGGCGCGCATCGATATCGCCGCGCGGCTGAACTATCTCACCGCTTCCGAGAATGACGAGCTGGTCAACTGGGACGCCGAGCAGTATCGCCAGAAGCTCAACGCGGCTGGCGGCTAGCATGGACATGATGCCACTTGTCATCGGCATCGACATTGGCACATCAGGTGCGCGCGCCGTCGCCATGCGCCCTGATTTTTCCATAGCCGGGCATTCGGCCGTTCCACTCGACAGGTTTGGCGGCGATGGCCGAGCCCCCACGGCGTGGTGGCAAGCGGTCAAGGCGGCGCTGACGGAGCTGCTTTCCGGCATCGACCGCACGGCGGTCCGCGCCATCGCCGTCGACGGCACCTCCGGCACGCTGCTGCCGGTCGACGCCGCCGGGCTGCCGCTGGCCGAACCGCTGATGTACAACGACAAGGTCGATGACGACGACATCCTGGCCGCGATCGCCCGCACCGCGCCGGCTGCAAGTGCAGCGCACGGAGCGACATCCGGCCTCGCCAAGGCCCTGCGCTTCCAGCATCTACCGGGCATTGCGGCAGTGCTGCATCAGGCCGACTGGATTGCCGGAAACTTCTCCGGCCGCTTCGACGTCAGCGACGAGAACAATGCCCTGAAGACAGGTTATGATGTCGAGGCCCGCCGCTGGCCGGAATGGATCGCGGCGACCGGAATGCGCATGGAGTTGCTGCCGCGCGTGATCGTGCCGGGCGAGGTCACGGGCGCCCTCACCGCGGAAGCCGGGGAACTGTTCGGCTTGCCGCGCGATGTGGCCGTCGTCGCCGGCACCACGGATGGCTGCGCCTCGTTCCTGGCGACCGGTGCCGCCGCGATCGGCGACGGGGTCACTGCGCTGGGATCCTCGCTGACCATCAAGATCCTGTCCGACCGGCCGATTTCGGCGCCGCGCTTCGGCATCTACAGCCACCGGCTCGGCAACGCCTGGCTGGCGGGCGGTGCCTCGAACTCAGGCGGCAAGGTGCTGGCCCAGCACTTTCCGCTCGCCCGTATCATCGAACTCAGCGCGACAATCGACCCGGAGACGGGCAC
>NZ_RZPI01000858.1:0-686 GCF_003998715.1 Mesorhizobium sp. M7A.F.Ca.CA.002.15.2.1 | reverse complement strand
CAGGCCTTGCGCCGCGGCCGGCGGACGACGCCGATTATCTGAAAGCGATGTTCGAAGGCATCGCCGCGATCGAAGCGCTCGGCTATGACAGGCTTGCCGAGCTCGGCGCGCCCACGCTGATATCGGTCAGGA
Organism: Mesorhizobium sp. M7A.F.Ca.CA.002.15.2.1; assembly: GCF_003998715.1. Lineage (NCBI taxonomy): Bacteria > Pseudomonadati > Pseudomonadota > Alphaproteobacteria > Hyphomicrobiales > Phyllobacteriaceae > Mesorhizobium > Mesorhizobium sp. M7A.F.Ca.CA.002.15.2.1. Next base: position 554 of record NZ_RZPI01000858.1, on the reverse strand, counting down.
GCGTCGGAGGCGGGGCAGCGAACCCGGCCTGGACGGCAATCCGGCGTCGCAGGCTCGGCGTCGATTTCCTGCCCGCGCTTTCCGACGAGGCCGCCGCCGGCACGGCGCGGCTGGCGCTGATGGGTGCAAGCCGGGCAGGACTCCTATGAGCGCGAAAACGATCGAACGTCTCGACGGCCTCGGGCCGCTGGCGGAGCGCTATAATGTGTTCCTGCTCGACCAGTTCGGCGTGCTGCACGACGGCACGCGGCCCTATCCAGGCGCGGCGGCAGCGCTATCGGCGCTGAAACGCGCCGGCAAGACCGTGGTGCTGGTTTCGAACTCCGGCAGGCGGGCTCAACCCAATGAAAGCCGGCTCATGAAACTCGGCTTCGAACCGGGAAGCTGGGATCATTTCGTTTCTTCCGGCGAGGTGGCGTGGCGATCCTTTGGGGAGCTTTCTGCGTCGGGACCGCTTCGCCCGGGGCCCCCATGCCTTCTGCTCCGCCTCGCCCCTTCCCTCTCCTCGCTCTCCTTCCTTCCCTTTTCGCTTCCCGGTTCCGTCTCTTCTTCCG
>NZ_RZPI01000857.1:0-2069 GCF_003998715.1 Mesorhizobium sp. M7A.F.Ca.CA.002.15.2.1 | reverse complement strand
GCCGATGCCGGAACGGGCCGGCCGCTCGATCGGCATCAAACGCAAATAGGGCGATGCCGACACGTCTCGTTTCCGGCTTCAAAGCCACACCGGCGATCTAAAATCGCAGAACCTTGCCATCGACCGGCGGCGGCGCTTGAAGCGGCGCGGCGCCCTCGTTAACCTTACCAAGGTTTTAACGGGAACAAGCCATTTGAGCCGTTGCGCGACTCAGCGGGCCGGTCGAAAACGATCTGCATCGAGGTAGCGACACGGGCGGCGCGGCGCCGGTTCGAGGAAAGTGCATGAAAACCGACATCAAGGTCGAGGTGGACAGGTTGGCTGCCGATCCGCGCATCACCGACTACGATTTCTGGCGCTCGCTCAAGAACGTCAACAATGAGATCTTCCACATCGCCAACAACAACGAGCCGATCCCGTTCGACATGATCCGCTGGCGCGCCATCCTGAAACAGGCGCGCATGAAGCGCGGCCACGCATAAGGTCCTCGAACGGAACAATCCCCGCAGGTCAAGCCTGGCGCCTCAACGCCGCCAGGGCCGAACGCGCCACCACCGGCGAGGACTGGATGATCGCCGTGTTGGTCATCGCGTAGGGAATGATGCGGTCGATCACCCGCTCGAGGTCGACCACCGACCCGACATGCGCCAGCGCGATGAAACAATCCTCTCCGGTTACGCGGTCGCATTGCACGATCTCCGGCAGTTCGCGGATGATCTCGGCCACGACGGCCAACTGCCCCGGCACTGGCCGGATGCGCAGCCATGCCGACAGCGGCAGGCCGAGTGCCGTCGGGTTGATCCTAACCGAATAGGCCTCGATGACGCCGCTTTCCTGCAGCCGCTTGATGCGCTCGGCCACACTCGGTGCCGACAGGCCCACCGAGCGTGCCAGCTCCGCCGTGCTGGTGCGCGCGTCCTTTTCCAGCAGGCGCAGGATCTTCATGTCGGCGGCATCGAGATCGGCGCTTTCAGTTCGAAGGCGCTTCATGGAAAACTCCTTTATTCCGGGAGAAAGATAGCCGAAAGAGCTAATCATCATCTATATAAATAGGCAAATCTGCCTGCGATACTGATCCGGTGGATGATCAAACGCAAGCTCTCGCGGCGACCCCTGCCCCGGGCAACTTCACCCTGGGCAAGCTGACGGAAAAACTGCCGCCGCATGTCTGGTTCGGCGTCAGCGCCGTCTTCCACTATCTCGGGCCGGCCTTCGCCGTGCTGCTTTTCCCGCATGTCGGCGTGCTCGGCATGGCGTGGCTGCGCATCGCCACGGCAGCACTCATCTTCGCACCCCTGACCCGTCCATGGCGAAGCTTCGCACGCGCCGATCGCACGACGCGGCTGCTGTTGCTGGCCTTCGGCGCCTGTCTGGCGGTGATGAACTGTTCGTTCTACCTGGCGCTCGACCGACTGCCGATCTCGCTGGTGGCGGCGATCGAATTCGTCGGCATCATCGGCGTCGCGGCGATCGGCCTCAGGAGCACGCGCAATCTCGCCGCCCTTGCCATCGCCGTCGCCGGCACCTTGCTGCTCATCGATGTCAGATGGTCCGACGATCCCATCGGGCTGTTCTGGGCCATCCTCAACGGGGCGCTGTTTGTCGGTTACATCGTACTCGGCCATCGCGTCGCCGCTTCAGGCGCCGGCAGCGGCATCGCCGGCCTGGGTGCTGCCATGGCGATCGCCTTCATCGTCGTGCTGCCGATCGGCTTCACCGATGCGCTGCCGGCCTTTTTCTCACTGCCGCTGCTGCTCGCCGCCATCGGCGTCGGCATCTGCTCGTCGGTCATTCCTTACATCTGCGACCAGCTCGCCATGTCGCGGCTGCCACGCGCGAGCTTCGCGCTGATGCTGTCGCTGCTGCCGGTCACCGCGACGCTGATCGGCGTCGTCGTGCTGCGCCAGATTCCGAGTTTTATCGATTGCCTCGGCATTGCGCTGGTGGTCGCCGGCGTCGCCTTCCACAAGCCGGCATCGGCCGGCTAACTCCGGAGGCCTGATTCTCGGTACGAACTGCGACAGGAAGGCTCAAGATTGAACCAAATCGGCGTCTGATCCGTTGTCACC
>NZ_RZPI01000856.1:0-2073 GCF_003998715.1 Mesorhizobium sp. M7A.F.Ca.CA.002.15.2.1 | reverse complement strand
CGCGTGGCTATGGCCTGACGCTGGCCTCGTTCCGGCTGACCGGCAACATCGCAGAGACGGCCAGCGGCCGCCTGATCGAACAGCCCGAAGTCACGGCACTGCTGGGCGATTTCTTTGACACGCAAGCCGATTGGCAAAACATTACGGACGGCGCGGCAGAGGCCCTGGCAGGGCTTGGCGACCGCGCGGAAATCATCTTGCTGACGGCCATGCCGCACAAACACCGTGCCGTGCGTCGTGTCCATCTCGACGCGCTTGGACTGAGCTACCCGCTTCTGACCACTGAAATGGCCAAAGGACCGGCAGTGGCCAAGCTTCGCGGCAAGGCCGGCCGACCGGTGGTCTTCGTCGACGATCAGCCGCACAATCTGGCGTCGGTGCGGGAATCGGTCGCCGACGCCGAACTGTTCCACCTGATGGCCGACAATTCACTGCGCGCATTCCTGCCCCCGGTGACGGACGATGTGGTCGTCGTCCAGGACTGGCACGAAGCCGCGCCGAAGATCGCAAGCGCGCTGGGGCTCTAAACTCCAGCCTTCAAGGGTTCAGTTTCGCACCTGCGCCGCCGCTGTCGTCCCCGCTGTCATCGTCGCCGTCACCATCGTCCACGCTGTCGTCCACGGCCGGATCGGCAGGCTTCAGCATGACGCCATTGACGGTGACCGAACCGTCGGCCTTGGCGTTGACGATCCATTCCAGCCGTCCATCGGACAGCGTCTTGCCAAAGCCCTTCGCCATGAGAGCGACTGGCACGTATTGGGCCACCTCCGGTTCCGACTTTGCCGCTTCCTGCAGGCCTTCGACAAGCTTGTCGAAGCCGGCGACATCGACGGTCACGCTACCTTCGGGCTTTTCGCCCGGGAATGTCATCTCGCCTTCCAGGGCGATCTCCGTATCCTTGTTCTTCACGGTGCTGTGGCCAAGCACGACCTTCGGCGTCTTGGCCATGAAGTCGGCCTTAAGCTGCTCGCCGAATTCGGCAGACAGCGGCGGATTCTTATTGAGATCAAAGGCTTCGATCGCCTTCTTCGCCATGCTGTCGAGATCGATATTGGCGCCGCCAAAGTTCAAATCGACATCGGTGGGCAACAACCCCACGCTCCAGCTCGGGAGAAGCTGGGTCGGCACGGTCAGTCCCGATGCCTTGATGCCGTAGGTGATCGTGCCGTTTTGGGCGACGCCGTCGGAGCCGAACACGGTGCTGAGCTGGGTGGCGCCGAAATTGCCGACCGGGCTTTCCACCGCGAAATCCTTGAAACCATAGGTCCCGTCGATACGCTGCCAAAGCGGTAAGGCGGCGAACAAAAGCGATTTGAGCTGCGCCTGGTTGGCCTTCAGCGTCGCCTCGTCCTCGTTGGCCACAGCAAATGCCAGGAGATCGAGCAATGGCTTGGTCTGCACGCCCTTGCCGCTGGCTTCGACCGACAATTCCGGCGACCTGACGGTGACCGGGAATTTCAGCCCGCTCTCGGGGTCATCGAAATTGATCGCTTCGACAAAACTCGACACCTTCTGCGAGGTTGTGAAATCGACGCCCCCGGTCGCCGACTTGGTCGCGGCAACGGTCGCGATGCCAGCGCCGGCGCTGGCCTCCATGTGCTGCTTGGCATCCTTCGACGCCATCGTCATGCCGGCCATCGAACTGGTGCCGCTGGTGAAGGCCGCCAGATTTGGATCGTAGACGCCCGAGCCCTTGCCGTCCTTGATCGAAAACTGAGTGCTTTGCAGGCCTTCGGGTCCGTTGAACTCGAAGGAGGCGCTCTGGGAGAAATCCATCGAGACATCCCAGGATCCGTCGCTGCGCGGCTTGACCATCAGGGCATAGGGCGCGAAGTCGAACTTCAGCAGTTTCTGGTCCGGAAATGATGCGGCAAGTGCCTTGAAATCGAACAGGATCTTGTAAGCACCACCTTCCAGCGAAACCTTCAAAATGCCTTTGTCGATCGCCTGCTTGCCGACATAGCGGGACAAGTCGTCGGACAATTGCTTCGCACCCTGACTGTCGACGGTCTGACTGAGAGCAGGGGCACTCAACGCAAGAAGGAACACGAATGGCAGGGCACGGTTCACGCG
>NZ_RZPI01000855.1:0-2080 GCF_003998715.1 Mesorhizobium sp. M7A.F.Ca.CA.002.15.2.1 | reverse complement strand
GCTCCAGACAATGCCTTGCTGCTCGACCGGCTGCGCAGCGAAGGCAAGATCGCCGAACAGCCTGAATGGCGCCGCTGGAAGGAAGGCCTGCTCGGTGCCTATCGCGCTGTGGAATCCCAGGAACATTGGTGGCATCTGCCGGATGGCAAGACCATCCGCGTCGTCGCCAATCCGCAGCCCAAGGGCGGCGTCACCTGGGTGTTCGAGAACCTGACCGAGAAGATGGACCTCGAGAGCCGCTACCAGACAGCGGTGCGGGTCCAGGGCGAGACGCTCGACAATCTTGCCGAAGGCGTAGCGGTGTTCGGACCCGACGGCAGGCTCCGGCTGTCGAATCCTGCCTTTGCCACGCTCTGGGGATTGAGCGGCGAAGCGGCCAAGCCCAGCGTCCATGTTTCCACCATCCGCGACCTTTGCGACCGGCAGGCGGCGGACAGCCCCTGGCCCGGCTTTGTTGCCGCCGTCACCGGCTTCGACGACGAGCGCCGCGACCGCCACGGACAGACCGAGCTCAACAACGGCAACGTGTTGAGTTACGCCATGATCCCGCTGCCCAACGGGCAGGTGATGATGACCTTCGTCGACGTCACCGACAGCGTCCATGTCGAGCGGGCGCTGAAGGACAAGAACGAGGCGCTGCAAAAATCCGACCAGCTCAAGAACGAATTCGTCCAGCATGTTTCCTATGAACTGCGCTCGCCGCTGACCAACATCATCGGCTTCACCGAACTCCTGTCACAGCCCACGACCGGTCCGCTGACGCAGAAGCAGCGGGAATATGTCGAGCATGTCAGCTCCTCCTCCGCGGTCCTGCTCACCATCGTCAACGACATACTCGACCTGGCGACGGTGGACGCCGGCATCATGCAGCTCGATATTTCCGAGGTGCAGGTCGATCGCACCATCGCCGCTGCGGCCGAACTGGTGGCCGACCGGCTGGAAGAGCATTCGATCAGGCTCGAGGTTGAAGCAGCCTCGGCGCCGAAGACGTTTCACGGCGATGAGGTCCGCGTCCGCCAGATCCTCTACAATCTGCTCAGCAACGCCGCCAATTACGCCCCGGAAGCCAGCACCATCCGGCTCACTTGCCGCCATCTGGCGGACGGGGTGGAATTCTCGGTCCATGACGACGGTCCCGGTATGCCGCCCGATGTGCTCGATTCGGTGTTCCGCCGTTTCGAGCCGCGCGCCAATGGCGGCCGCCGGCGCGGCGCCGGCCTCGGCCTGTCGATCGTCAAGAGCTTCGTCGAGCTGCATGGCGGCAGCGTTCGCATCGAAACCGGCAAGGACAAGGGCACGACCGTCATCTGCACCTTTCCAGACATGCCGGGCATCCGTGCCGCGGCCGAGTAGCGCGTTCGATGACCGGACTGGTGCTGGAGCGATTACTCGCCGACGAGACCCAGACAGCGCGGCTGGGCGAAGATCTGGCGCTGTCGCTGCGCCCAGGCGACGTGCTTGCCCTGAAGGGCGATCTGGGCGCCGGCAAGTCGACGCTGGCGCGGGCCTTGATCAGGACCTTGGCCGACGATGCCGGCCTCGACGTTCCGAGCCCGACCTTCACGCTGGTGCAGAGCTACGACACCCGCATTCCGGTGCATCATTTCGATCTCTACCGCCTGTCCTCGGCCGACGAGATCGATGAGCTTGGTTTCGACGAAGCCTTGGCGCAAGGTGCTGCTTTGGTCGAATGGCCGGAGCGGGCGGAAGCCCATCTGCCGAAAACCACGGTCCTGATCGAGCTCGTCCAGCATGGCAACGGCCGGCTGGCACGATTGTCGGGGCAGGGACCTGCCTTCGATCGGGCCGCAAGGTCGCTGGCCATGCGCGACTTTCTCGTGAGCGCCGGCTGGGCGCAAGCGCAGCGCCGCCATTTCATTGGCGATGCTTCTGCCCGCTCTTACGAGATCGTTTCGCTGCCGGGCCAAAAGCCGCAAGTGCTGATGAACTCGCCACGGCTGGTGCTCGGCCCGCCGGTCCGCGACGGCAAGCCCTATGCCGAGATCGCCCACACCGCCCAGTCGGTTTCCGCTTTCGTCGCCATCGACCGCGCCTTAAGGGCAGGCGGCGTCAGCGTTCC
>NZ_RZPI01000854.1:0-2083 GCF_003998715.1 Mesorhizobium sp. M7A.F.Ca.CA.002.15.2.1 | reverse complement strand
ATCTCACCGATGGGCGCGGCGAAAACCTCGTCATCAATGGCGAGCAGCGCCACGTGGTCTCCTACATGAAGGATTTCCTGTTCAAGCCCGAGCAGGCGCGCACGCCGGTGCGCGAGTTGTCCGGCGGCGAGCGGGCGCGGCTCTTGCTGGCGCGCGTGCTGGCGCGGCCCGCAAACCTTCTGGTGCTCGATGAGCCGACCAACGATCTCGACATGGAGACGCTGGAACTGCTGCAGGAACTGGTCGCCGGTTTCGCCGGCACCGTCATCCTGGTCAGCCACGACCGCGATTTCCTCGACCGCACCGTGACCAGCCTGATCGCGCCGGATGGTGAGGGCCGCTGGATCGAATATGCCGGCGGCTACTCCGACATGCTGGCGCAGCGCGGCGGCACGAAGCTGGACGACCGCAAGGCGCGGGCGAGAGCCGAAAATGGCGAGGCGCCCGCGTCAGGCAAGAGCGAAGCCGCCGCGCCAAAAGGGCCGGCGAAGAAACTGTCGTTCAAGCAGAAATTCGCACTGGAATCCCTGCCGAAGAAAATCGAAGCTGTGATGGCCTCGATCTCGAGGCTGGAGAACAACATCGCCGATCCGGCCTATTACGAGCGCGATCCGGCCTCGTTCCAGAAAACCATCGCCGCCCTCGACAAGGAGCGCGCGACGCTGGCCGCGCTCGAGGAAGAATGGCTGGAACTGGAGATGTTGCGCGAGGAGATGGAGGGGTGAGGAGTGTTTCGGCCGTAGGCCGATCAATCGACGACGATTTGTCGATTGAAGCGACGAACGCCCGGAGCCATAGCGAAGGGGCCGAGCGCCCCTACCTGCAGCTAGAACCGCCTGATTGCCTCCATACAGAAATGCGCATATATTATGCGCATGTTGCGGAGGCTATTATGCGCAAAATTGCCTTGAGTGCGACCCGTCAGCCAGCAAATCTGTCGATCGATTCGAACCTCATGAGGGAAGCCAAGGGACTTGACGTGAATGTCTCGCGCGCTGCGGAGGCCGGCATCGCGGAGGCGGTGGCTGCCGAAAAAACGCGACTGTGGAAGCTTGAGAACCGCGCCACGATGGACGCGTGGAACGACTATATCGAGAAACATGGCATCCCGCTGGAAGAGTACCGGCAGTTCTGATGCCCCGCTATGATGTCTTCGCCGGTCGCATCGAAGGCAGCTATGTGCTCGACGTTCAGTCAGAGCTGCTCGACAATTTCAAGACGCGGGTGGTCGTGCCGCTTCTGCCGGTCGCAATGGTGCCACCGCCGATGCGAAAGCTTCATCCGATTTTTGAGATCAACGGTCGAAAGCTCGTTATGGCAACACACCTGGTTGCCACCGTTTCTGCCAGCGAATTGGGCGAAAGTCGGCTGAACCTGATCAAGCACCACGACGACATCGTCGCTGCGCTCGACATGCTGTTCCAGGGCTTCTGAACGGCGGCTACAGCGTCTCAGCCTGCCGTCTTGGCCTGCCAGGCCTTGATTGCCTCGTCGAACACCTTCTCTCCGGGAATGCCCTTTTCCATGGTCAGCAACGCCCGCCGTCCGGTCTTGTAGACCACCGGCACGTCGATCCAGTCCTGGCCGCGCAACAAGGTCATGTTGGCGTCTTCGTCGGCCTTGGTGTCGTTGAGCGCGACGAGGAAGAAGCCGTCGGCAATCTTGGCCGGAATGCCGATCAGCGGGCTGCCGGCATCCTGCTCCGAAGCCTTCATGGCAACGCGCAGGATGTTGTCGACACCGCCGCCCTCGAAGCCGTCGGGCGTCAGGAAGATCATCTCGATGATATGGCTGGCCGGCAGCGTCTGGTCGGTGTTGCGGCGGATGGTCATGCGCAACTGGATGTCCTTGCCGGGAATGGTCGCCTCAGCGCGGATCGCCGGCTCCGGCGGCAGGTCGCCACCGGGCGATTCCTGCACCAGCGACCAGACGATGTTGCCGGGCTCGGCGGAGCCCTGGGCGGTGCTGGTGCGCTCCTCATAGAAGATCGCCTTCTGGCCGACAGGCAGAGCGGCTTCCGCAGGCGCAGCCGCCGGGGCGGGCGGCGCGGCACCTGCCGGTGCTGGCGGCGTGCCGGCAGCAC
>NZ_RZPI01000853.1:0-2083 GCF_003998715.1 Mesorhizobium sp. M7A.F.Ca.CA.002.15.2.1 | reverse complement strand
GAGCCGGCAGCCTTGGTGTCGCCGCCCAAGCTATTGGCCCGCGCGGCACCGGCCATGCTTGCCGGGCCGCTCACCCGTTACGGTTTTCGCGACGCCAAGCCGATCAATTTCGGCAAGGGTTCGCCTCGCCGCCTTGCAGTGCACGGCGTCGACGTCTCGCGTTGGCAAGGCAACGTCAACTGGGACAAGCTGCGGGCGCAGGGCGCCAACTTCGCCTACATCAAGGCGACCGACGGTGGCGACCACCTCGATCCGATGTTCATGAAAAACTGGCGCAACGCCGACGCCGCCGGCTTGAAGCGCGGCGCCTACCATTTCTTCTACTGGTGCCGCACGGCGGGCGAGCAGGCGGACTGGTTCATCCGCAACGTGCCCAGGGTCGAAGGCGCGCTGCCGCCGGTGATCGACGTCGAGTGGAACGGCGAGTCCAGCTGCAAGCGGCGGCCGTCGCGCGAAAAGGTGCTGGAAAAGATGCAGGTGTTCATGGACAAGCTGGAGCGCTATTACGGCCAGCGGCCCATCATCTACACCGCGCCCGATTTCTACCGCGACAATCTCAGGGGCGAATTCCTCGACTATCCGTTTTGGCTGCGTGCGGTCGCCCAGCATCCGTCAAAGGTCTATCCCGGTCGCAAATGGCTGTTCTGGCAGTATTCCGGCTCCGGCCTGTCGCACGGCGTCACTGGCCGCATAGACCTCAATGTCTTCCATGGCGACGAACGGCAATGGCGCGCCTGGGCCGGGGGCCGGCAGACGGTAGCCGACGCCAACTGAGACAAGCTATCAGGCTTGGCGTCGTTCGCTTTCTCGGGTGTCCGCCGATCCTCGACCTCTTCGCCGCTCCCTTCAGGACCCGCTCACGCGGCCTGCTTGACCAGCGTGCGCTGTCGGACCATTTCAAGCGCGATATCGGACTGCTCGATGGACACGCTTCCGCCGGCAGCATTCGCTGAGGAAAGTGCCTGGCTCTTTGACCAACAAGGACGCATGGGAGGAAAAGATGGGTGTGTCATCGGAGGCTCTGGCACAGAGCCGTCAAACGATCAGCGCTTACGAGGATTATGCGGAACAATATGATGCCATCGTGCGCCATGTTCCCAACGAGAGGGAGCAGGCATCGCTCAAGCGCCTGGTGGCAATCGCCGGCACAGGTGGCCGGATTTTGGAAGTCGGGTCCGGAGCCGGATACGATGCGGATTTTCTGGAAAATTTGGGCGTCAAGGTTCGGCGCACCGACGCCACCAAGCGGTTTCTCGAGCTGCAGGCCGCGCGTGGTAAGCATGGCGAGTTGCTCGATCTCATCACCGATGATCTCGGCGGCCCCTACGACGCGGTCCTTGCCCTATGCGTCCTGATCCACGTGCCTCGCGACCAGACCGACCAGGTGCTTGCCAAGATAGCCGGGTCGCTGCGCCCGGGCGGCGCCTTCCTCGTCTCGATGCGCAATGGCGACGGCGAGAGATCAGGCGAATATCACATGGTCTACTGGCGCAGGGACGACTTCGCCGCCCATCTCGAAGGCGCCGGGCTGGTCCTTATCAGGGACGATTTCAACGTCGGCCGCAATAGCGAAGAATGGAACACGTTCCTGGCCGTGAAGCCTGCATAACGCGGCGTGGGCTGTTGCCGTTTGCGCTGCTCAGCCTTTTCAGATTTGCGAAAATACAAGACATTGCCGCCGCCATGCTGTCTATGTGCGGGTTCCTGCACTCCTGGGGGGAGACGAGTTGGAACTCAAGATCATGCTTGTCGGCTTTGCCTGCGTGGTCGCGGGCGCGCTGTCGTTCATCACCTTCATGAAATGGCGAGAGGTGAAGGCACTCAGCCGCTGGCTGCCGACGCCGGGAAAGATCATCTCGTCGCGCGTCGAGGCACGCGAGGTCAGAAGCTCGGGCGTTGGTTCGGACAGCACTGATACGACCGAAATGCGCAATTTTCCGGCGATCACCTTCGAATACAAGGTCGGCGGCAAGAAATTTCAAAGCTCGCGCTACAGCGTGAAGGAGAATTTGGGGAATTTCGAAGTCACCGAAACCCTTGCCCAGTTTCCCCGCGGCGCGGAGGTGACTGTCTTCTACAATCC
>NZ_RZPI01000852.1:0-2086 GCF_003998715.1 Mesorhizobium sp. M7A.F.Ca.CA.002.15.2.1 | reverse complement strand
AGGTTGGGACTCCATGCGCGTATTATAGCAGTATTGATACCAGGATAAAGTTTGAACTGTTTGGCCAGCGCCAACTGCCCCATCTTCCGTTCAGAGCAACAGAACGGAGGCTCTGAACATGGAACTCAAAGACAAGACGATCCTCATCACCGGCTCGACAGACGGCGTCGGCCGCGTTGTCGCGCAACGGCTCGGCGCCGCGGGCGCCCGTGTGCTGGTGCACGGCCGCGATGCAACGCGCGGCAAGGCTGTTGTCACCGAGATCGAAGCCGCCGGCGGCAAGGCCGAGCTTCTGGTCGCCGACCTCTCTTCGCTGGCCGAGGTGCGCCACCTCGCCGAGGCGGTGCGCGCCCGGACGAACCGGCTGGACATCCTCATCAACAATGCCGGCATCGGCACAGCGGGCCAAGGTGCCAAAAGGCAGGTGAGTGCCGACGGCTATGAACTGCGCTTCGCGGTCAACTATCTCGCCGGTTTCCTGCTGACATCGGAGCTCCTGCCATTGCTGAAGGCCAGTGCGCCGGCGCGCATCGTCAATGTCGCCTCTGCGGGGCAGCAGGCGATCGACTTCAGCGATGTCATGCTGACCCGCTCCTATGACGGGGTGCGCACTTATTGCCAGAGCAAGCTGGCGCAGATTCTGTTCACCGTCGATTTGGCCGAACAGTTGAAAGGCACCGGCGTCACCGTCAACGCATTGCATCCGGCGAGCTACATGAACACAACCATGGTCCGGCAGGCCGGGGTGACGCCGTGGAGTTCGGTCGAGACCGGTGCCGACGCCATCCTCAATCTCGCCACCTCACCCACGCTCAACGGGAAAAGCGGCCTCTATTTCGACGGCCTGCGGGAATCCCGCGCCGATGCTCAGGCCTACGACGCCAAGGCAAGGCAACAGCTGAGAAGCTTGAGCCTCGACCTCATCGGCCCGGCCTCCCCCACATCGAAGGAACAGCATTGATGACCAAGGCAATCCAACACACCGTCATCATCGGTGGCTCGTCCGGCATCGGGCTGGCGACGGCGCGCAAACTGCTTGGCCCGGACATGAAGGTAACCATCACCGGCCGCAACGAGGACAAGCTGAAGAGCGCTTGGAAGAGCCTTGGCGGTGCTGCCGAGAAGGCCGCTTTCGACGCGTCGAAGCCGGATGAGGTCCGTCAATTCTTCGAGCGCCTCGGCCCCTTTGATCACTTGGTGCTGGCGGCCAGCGGCGGCAAGGGCCTCGGCCCGTTCCCGGCGCTTGACCTGAGTGACATCGGCAGTGGCGTGGAGGAAAAGGTCCGCCCGCAGCTGTCCTGCCTGCAGGCCGCCTTGCCGACACTCAACAAGGCCGGATCGGTCACCTTCATCTCGGCGGTGTCGGCGCAGCTCGCAACGCCCGGCGTCGCCGGTATCGCCGCCATCAACGGCATGCTGTTGACCGTGGTGCCGATCCTGGCGATGGAGTTGAAACCGCTGCGCGTCAATGTCGTGGCGCCAGGCGTCATCGACACGCCCTGGTGGGACTTTCTGGCCGAGGAGCAGAGGCAGGCGCTGTTTGCCGACTATGCCGGCAGGACCCCGGTCGGCCGCATCGGTCGCGCCGAAGACGTCGCCGCGGCAATAGCCTTCCTCGTCTCCAACGGCTTCATGACCGGTCAGGTGCTGACCTGCGACGGCGGACTGCGATTTGCGGCCTAGCGTTCCTCGGGCGCCGACAGGCTTTCACCCTCAATTGGCTCTCTTTGGATCACCCCGCACGCTCTTTTCGCCGGGGCTGTCACCGCCCGGTCTCACCGCATCTGAAGCGGTCTTTTCCGGAACATAGGAATAATCAGGCGTATCAGCCCCATACATCTTGTTATCGATCGCCTCTTGCCAGCTGAAATCCGCGTCGGACGGTGAAACGTCGGCAATGTCATGGCGGGAGGAGCGAGAGTGCAGCCAGTTCGGGGTGATCTCTCGGACCAATTGTGCGAAGCGTCCCATCGAAACCGTTCCTTTCCTTGCCCTTTCCAGGAGGCGCGATCGCGGTTGCGTCGGCTGGATCTAAAGTTGACCTCTCAGCCAGGCCAGCGTCTCGACAACGTCGGCAAGCCCGTAC
>NZ_RZPI01000851.1:0-2087 GCF_003998715.1 Mesorhizobium sp. M7A.F.Ca.CA.002.15.2.1 | reverse complement strand
GGAATCGACCCGCCAGCTCGGCGAGTTCTCGATGGTCGTCACCGGCATGACGGTGGTGATGCTGGGTGGCGGCATCGATCTGTCGGTCGGCTCGATCTTCGCGCTGTCGTGCTTTTCCGCCGTCTATGTCTTCTTCATCCTCGAACAGTCGATCTGGCTGGCGCTGGCCGCATCGCTCGCCACCGGCCTCATCTTCGGCGCCATCAACGGCTACCTTGTCGGCTATCTCAGGCTGCGCGCCTTTCTCACCACGCTGGTGACCTTCATCTTCGGCCGGGCGCTGTTCGACATCCTGGTCACCACCTATGCCGCCGATGTGCAGCTCTCGACCGCGACATCGGATGTGCTCGACTTCATCGGCGACAGCACCTTCTGGGGGCTGTCCGTCTCGGTGTGGCTGGCGATCATCCTGGCCATCGTCACCCATATCGCGCTGACGCGTTCGCGGCCGGGCTGGCACGTGCTGGCGGTCGGCGGCTCCAGGCGCTCGGCGCACAATGCCGGCATCCGCGTGCGCCGCACCGTGTTCATGACCTATGTCTTTTCCGGCTTCTGCGCCTCGATCGGCGGCTTCCTCATTGCTTGCCGGCTGAGCGGGGCAGGGCCGGGAACCGGCCTCAACCTCGAGATCATGGCGCTGACGGCGGCGGTGGTCGGCGGCGTCAGCCTCGGCGGCGGGCGCGGCTCGGTGATCAAGGGGCTGATGGGCGCAATCATCGTGCTGACCATGACCAACGGTCTGATCCGCTTGGGCTACGGCACCGGCACCAACCAGATGGTGCTCGGCATCATGTTGGCGGTGGCGGTGACCATCGACATCCGCTGGCTGAAGAACCGGCACAAGGTGCTGAATGAGGTCTATGTCGCGCCGGTCTATCTCAAGATGGGCGAGACACAGTCGGCCGCACCCGGCTCGGGCACGCCATACGAACTCGACAACAGGCTGTCGGCCGCAGAGCATATCGGGCTTGGCGAGCTGGAGGGGCCGGAAGACGTCATCCTCGACCGCGACGACAATCTCTATTGCGGCACGCGTCATGGCGAGATCGTCCGCTTCTTCGCGCCGGACTATGTCAGGTCGGAGGTGTTTGCCCACATCGGCGGTTTCCCGCTGGGGCTGGCCTTCGACAAATCAGGCAATCTGATCAGCTGCGTCGGCGCGATGGGTCTCTATTCGGTCTCGCCGGATCGGGAGGTCAAACGCCTCTCGGCGGAGACGTCGCGCTCGTGGACCTCGATCGTCGACGATGCACGGCTGCGTGACCCCAACGACTGCGATATCGCACCGGACGGCCGCATCTATTTCACAGATTCAACTAAGCGATATGACGCCCACGATTGGGCGCTGGATTCGATCGAGAACCGTGCCACCGGCCGGCTGCTGGTCTACGACCCGAAGGACGGCTCGACGAAGACGCTGCTCGACGGCTATCGCTACACCAACGGTGTGTGCATGGCGCATGACGGCAAGTCGCTGTTCTTCGCCGAAAGCTGGGCCTGCCGCGTGCACCGCTACTGGCTGGAAGGGCCGAAGGCCGGCACCGCCGAATGCGTCATCCGCGACATGCCGGGCTATCCCGACAACATCAACCGCGCCTCCGACGGCAATTACTGGATGGCGTGGCTCGGCATGCGCACGCCGAGCTTCGACCTGTCGCTGCGCCATCCCGACATGCGCAAGCGCATGACGCGCCGGCTGCCGCAGGACGAATGGCTGTTCCCCAACATCAACACCGGCGGTGTGGTGAAATTCACAGAGAAGGGCGGCATCGTCGAGGCGATGGGCGACCTCACCGGCGGCGCGCACCCGATGGTCACCTCGATGCGCGAGCACAAGGGGTATCTGTTCGTCGGCGGCATCCTCAACAACCGTATCGGCCGCTACAAGATTGCAGGCGCCGACCCGAACTGGACCAGCCCCGCTTCCTATTGGGGAGCAAAGCCATGATCCTCGACCCGGTGCTCGACCTGTTCCGCGGTAAGGCGGTGACCATCCCGCCGCTCGACGGCGCTTTTCGCCCCAATACGCGGCTGGATGATGCGCCGGCTTTTGCCGAGCTGACGGAACCGGATAATCTGCTGGTTAC
>NZ_RZPI01000850.1:0-2093 GCF_003998715.1 Mesorhizobium sp. M7A.F.Ca.CA.002.15.2.1 | reverse complement strand
CAACCGCATCCAGGTTCGCATCGACGCCCATCCCTGGAGCCGCGCCGTGGCCGACTGGCTGGTCGCGTTCCTGAGCAAGCGGCGATCGGACCCGGCAAAGCTCAACCTCTCCTTCGGCATCGATCCAGCGGCGATCTTCGCGGGAACCGGTCGGCTGCGCATGTCGATCGAGGCGCTGCAGGCCTCTATGCCACAGTCGCTGGCGCACTTCTTCGCGATGGGCGTTCCGGGCGTGCTGCTGGAAGCTGACGGGCGCGTGTTCCACAATGCCGGCGCCACGGAAGCGCAGGAACTTGGCATCATGCTGGCTTCGGCTGTCTCCTATCTCAGAATGTTCGAGACGGCGCGGCAGCCGCTTGTCTATGCCGCACCCCATATCGGTTTTGCGCTCAGCGTCGACCAGGACCAGTTGCTGTCGACGGCCAAGATGCGAGCACTGCGCAGGCTATGGGCGCGGGTGCAGGAGGCTTGTTCGATCCCGACATCCACCGCCAATATCCATGCCGAGACGTCGTTTCGCATGATGACGGCGATGGATCCGGAGACCAACATCCTGCGCACCACCATTGCATGCTTTGCCGCGGCGTGCGGCGGCGCCGATTCGATCTCCATCCTGCCGCACACGATCGCGCATGGTCTGCCGGCGGGTTTTGCCCGTCGTGTTGCCCGCAACACGCAGCTGATCATGGCCAATGAAAGCCATATCGATCATGTCACCGATCCCGCCTATGGTTCCGGCGCCGTCGAGGCGTTGACCGCGGAGTTGTGCGAGTTGGCGTGGACGGAATTGCAGACGATCGAAGCCGAGGGCGGTGTCCTGTCCAGCCTTCAGGACGGACGCATCCAGAAGCGCGTCCACGCAGCTGCGGAGCAGCGCAATGCAGCCTACCGCACAGGCCAACGGGCCATCATCGGCACCACGCTCTATCCATCGAAAGACGAACGTCCGGTCGAGACGCTGGCGGCGGAACGGCGGCCGGCCTTCACCGAAGGCGTTGCCGTCTGCGAGGCGCTGTTTCCAGTCCGCATCGACCAATCGATCGGAGCCGGCTCTTGATCCCGGACTTCGGCCAGATCGGCTGGGTCCCGCCACGCCGCGCTCCCGTCGAGGTCAAAGGCCAGCGGACCACGCCGGAAGGGCTCGTCGCCAAGCATCTGTACAATCAAAGCGACCTCAAGGGGTTGCCGCATCTCGACACCTATCCCGGCCTGCCGCCCTTCGTGCGCGGCCCCTACCCGACCATGTATGTCCAGCAGCCCTGGACCATCCGGCAATATGCCGGCTTCTCGACGGCCGAAGAATCCAATGCATTTTACCGACGCAACCTTGCCGCCGGCCAGAAGGGCCTGTCGGTCGCCTTCGATCTCGCCACGCATCGCGGCTATGACAGCGATCATCCGCGCGTTGCCGGCGATGTCGGCATGGCTGGCGTCGCCATCGATTCCATTCTCGACATGCGGCAGCTCTTCGACGGCATTCCGCTCGGCGAGATGACGGTATCGATGACGATGAACGGCGCGGTGCTGCCGATCATGGCGCTCTACATTGTCGCGGCGGAAGAACAGGGCGTTGCGCAGAAAGATCTCGCCGGCACCATTCAGAACGACATTCTGAAAGAGTTCATGGTCCGCAACACCTACATCTATCCGCCGAAACCCTCGATGCGGATCGTGTCGGACATCTTCTCGTACACATCGAAGAACATGCCGAAGTTCAATTCGATATCGATCTCCGGCTATCACATGCAGGAGGCCGGCGCGACGGCCGACCTTGAACTCGCCTATACGATCGCCGATGGCATCGAGTATGCCCGCGCCGGCGTCGCGGCGGGCCTCGACATTGACCGCTTTGCGCCGCGCCTGTCCTTCTTCTGGGCCATCGGCATGAATTTCTTCATGGAAGTCGCCAAGCTGCGGGCCGCGCGCCTGTTGTGGGCGACCCTGATGCAGAAGAATTTTTCGCCCAAGGACGAGCGCTCGTTGTCGCTGCGCACCCATTGCCAGACTTCTGGCTGGTCGCTGACGGCGCAGGATCCCTACAACAACATTGTCCGCACCATGATCGAGGCAATGGCTGCAACGCAGGGCCACAC
>NZ_RZPI01000084.1:0-11991 GCF_003998715.1 Mesorhizobium sp. M7A.F.Ca.CA.002.15.2.1 | reverse complement strand
CTCCTGCTTGACGCTTTTGACGCGGTCGCCGGAGAGGTCGATCCTGTTGTCGAGCAGCAGCTTCAAGGGTGTCTTCGACAGCGGATAGAGATCGGACGTGTTGAGCCTCTTGTTCAGGATGACCACCGACTGGCCGTCTGAAATCACCCGGAAGTTCGAAGAGCCGTCGTAGTTGAAGCGGATCTTGCCCGGCCGTTCGAGGAAGAACTTGCCGCCGGTCTGCTCGCCCTTGGGGCCGAACTGCACGAATTCGCCGCTCATCGATTTGACCGAGGAAAAGTGGTCGGCGATCTTCTGCGCAGCGGCCGGCACAGCCGCCTGCGCCGAGGCCAGCACCTGGAAGCCGGGCACCGCGTTGAAGGCTGCCGCCCCTGCAAACGCCAGACCGAGGCCCAGCAACTGACGCCGGGATGGAGCAAATGTGCTGAGCGCTGAAAGATCGTTTTTCATGTCGGTCACTCTCGTCTGATTCCTGAGTTGTTCTGTGCTTGGACCCCCAGTTGGGCTGAAATTTGGCGGGTCGGGCGTCCCTTGGTCGCTTCAACGCCTTGAAAGGTTCAAGGTTGCCGGATGTCGCAAGGGTCAGGCTTTCTGGTCAGAACTTGTCCTCTTCGGTCGGCACCAGGATCTCGCGCTTGCCGGCATGGTTGGCCGGGCCGACGATACCTTCCTTCTCCATCTTCTCGATGATCGAGGCAGCGCGGTTATAGCCGATGCCCAGCCGGCGCTGGATATAGCTGGTCGAGGCCTTGCCATCGCGCAGCACCACGGAGACCGCTTGATCGTAAGGATCGTCGGAATCCTCGAAATTGCTGTTGCCGCCACCGCCGCTCGCTCCACCCTTGCCTGACGGCTCGTCGTCATCCTCGCCATCATCCTCGGTGATGGCGTCGAGATACTCCGGCACGCCCTGCAGCTTCAGATGCGCGACGATCTTCTCGACCTCTTCATCGGCGACGAACGGGCCGTGCACGCGCTGGATACGGCCGCCGCCGGCCATGTAGAGCATGTCGCCCATGCCGAGCAGCTGCTCGGCGCCCTGCTCGCCCAGAATGGTGCGGCTGTCGATCTTCGACGTCACCTGGAAGGAGATGCGGGTCGGGAAATTGGCCTTGATGGTGCCGGTGATGACGTCGACCGACGGCCGCTGCGTTGCCATGATGACATGGATGCCGGCGGCGCGCGCCATCTGCGCCAGGCGCTGCACGGCACCTTCGATGTCCTTGCCGGCGACCATCATCAGGTCGGCCATCTCGTCGATGATGACGACGATATAAGGCATCGGCTCGAGATCGAGGTTCTCGGTCTCGTAGATCGCCTCGCCGGTCTGGCGGTCGAAGCCGGTCTGAACGGTGCGCGAGATCTTCTCACCCTTCTTGTCCGCCTGGCTGACACGGGCGTTGAAGCCGTCGATGTTGCGCACGCCGACCTTGGACATTTTGCGGTAGCGGTCCTCCATCTCGCGCACGGTCCATTTCAGCGCCACCACCGCCTTCTTCGGATCGGTGACGACGGGCGTCAGCAGATGCGGGATGCCGTCATAGACCGAGAGTTCCAGCATCTTCGGATCGATCATGATCAGCCGGCAATCCTGCGGCGTCAGCCGGTAGAGCAGCGACAGGATCATGGTGTTGATGGCGACCGACTTGCCCGAGCCGGTGGTGCCGGCGACCAGCACGTGCGGCATCTTGGCGATGTCGACGATGACCGCCTCGCCATTGATGGTCTTGCCCAGCGCCAGTGCCAGCTTGGCCTTCGTCGTCTCGAAGTCGCGGCTGGCCAGGATCTCCCTGAGATAGACGGTTTCGCGCTTGGCGTTCGGCAGTTCGATGCCGATGGCGTTGCGGCCGGGCACCACCGCGACGCGGCAGGCGATGGCGCTCATCGAGCGGGCGATGTCGTCGGACAGGCCGATGACGCGCGACGATTTGATGCCGGGCGCCGGTTCGAGCTCATAGAGCGTGACGACCGGACCCGGACGGACGGCGATGATCTCGCCCTTGACGCCGAAATCCTCCAGCACGCCTTCGAGCAGGCGCGCGTTCTGTTCCAGCGCGTCCTTGGACAGGCTGGCGTCGCGCACCACGTTCTTCGGCTCGGAGAGGAAGTGCAGCGACGGCATTTCGAATTTTTCAGAGCCGATCAGCGATGTCTGCGCCTCGCGCTGCACACGGGCGCCGGGCACGGGGCGCGCCGCCGGCGCCTCGACGCGCGTGGCGGCATCGGAACGGAACGGCTGTACCTTGGCGGTCGGCGCGCCTCGGCGTTGCACGACAGGCTCATCGTCGAAATCGGCATCCTCGCCCGCATTGTCGAAGCGGTCGTCGAAGATATCGGCATCGTCGGGGTCGAGCGAGGCGCTGCGGTCGTTGACCATGGCGGCGAAGAATTCCGGCTCGACGCGGGCGCGGCCATCCTGGCTCATCCGCTGCTCGGCGAACTCGGCCGATTCGACCCGTTCGGCGGCGCGGCGCCAGGCGGTGGAGCGCTGCTCCATCTCCGGCTCGTACTCGTCCCGCTCCTGCCTGCGGCGCACGGCGCGGCGGTGCATCCACGCGCGCAGCGACAGCCACCAATGGGTGATGGCGCCGAGCGCCAGGATGCCCTCGTCGCCTTCGTCCTCGTCATTGTCGAACAAAAGGTCGTCCTCGCGCGGATCGACGGCGGGCTCGTCCTCCATCACGGCAAAGCCGTTCTTGCGTCCGATCAGCGCCGAGCCATGGGCGAAGAGCCACAGTGCGGGCGCCGACAGCAGGATGGCGATGATGCTGGCGATCAGCCCGGTCGGATAGCCGCCGATGACGACACCGGGGATCTTCAGCACCATGTCGCCGAACACGCCGCCGAGGCCGGTGGGCAGCGGCCAGGTCTTGGGCGGCACCACGCAGCCGACCATCGCCGCGGCCAGCAGCGCGAAGCCGAACCAGGACAACCCGCGCTTGGGCAGCCTGTCGACACCGCGCGCGGAAAACAGCAGGAAGCCCCAGATGACCGTCGGAACCAGGGCGGCGACGGCGGCGAGGCCGAAGAACTGCATGGCGAGGTCGGAGAACACGGCACCCGCATAGCCCATGGCGTTGGTGACGGAGTTGTTCGTCGCGTGGGAAAAACTCGGATCGGCGACATTCCAGGTGGCAAGGCTGGCAACGCCAAAGGCGGCCAGCGCGAACAGGCCGACGCCAACCAGCCGCCCGACCTGACGCCGCGCGAACGCCTGGATGCCGTGCCCCGTATCGGCCAGCGCGAGCGGTGCTGAAGCCCCTGAACGCATGCTCTTCCCCGTCTGTCGTGGACTCGCCGGGTGCGTGGCGCACTCCGGCAGATTCGGGTCTCAGACTATCGGTGGGAAGGTTAAGGGCGCATTAACTATAAGAGGTTGAGACGCTCAAACCTCATTACCGCCGGTTGAGCCGTATGAGGCAATGATGGACGACGGACCGATGGAGCTCCATCGAACGAAACAATGGCGGGCTGCCGGCCCGCCATTGGTCGTCTGAACGGAGATCGGGCCTCGGCCCGATCGCGGCAAATCAGTTGGCGCCGCCGAGCGCCTGCACATTGGCGCAGAATTCCGCATGCGGCTTGCTCATCGCCGCATCCTGGCATTCCTTCTTCATCGCTTCCTGCTTTTCCATCGGCATGGCCATGAAAGCTGTCTTGAAGCCCGCCATCGGCTTCATGGTTTTCATGCCGGAATCCGTGAAGAACGGCGCCATGTTGTCGGGCTCGTCCAGAGCACCGGCAAACGCCACGCCGCCGATCATGGAAAGAGCAAGCGCTCCGAGACAGATGTTCTTGAGGTTCATGAGATGGTTTCCTTCCCTGTTGTTTGGCACGAGCGTCAGAACGACGATCGTCCCCACGGTTCGGAACCAGAGCGGTCGTTGTTTCCTCAAAAAACATGATCACGCGAACGTGATTGCGTGAAGCCGGGCATTGCCGGAATGGCTTGCCAAAAAAAGAGGCCCGGATGCGATCCGGGCCTCAATGCGTGAACTCCTTTCGGGAGCGTCACGACGGGATCTTTCAAAGCAATTCCAGGAGAACTGTGCAGCGCTTTCCATTCGGAATTGCGTGGAGATATGGGGCCGGCGGGAGGAGGGTTCCGCCCTTACGGCACCACTTCGCCATGCTGGGAGATGTCGAGGCCTTCGACCTCTTCCTGGGTCGTCGGGCGCAGGCCGACAAGCGCCTTGACGATGTAGAGGAGCACGAAGGTGGCAATGCCGGTCCACACGATGGTGACGGCAACGCCGTAGATCTGCTTGCCGAGCGAAGCACCTGCGCCGAGGCTGTTGATCGCCGGGTCGGCGAGCACGCCGGTGAGCAGAGCGCCGACCACACCGCCGACGCCATGCACGCCGAAGGCGTCGAGCGAGTCGTCATAGCCGAACATGTGCTTGACCTTGACCGCCGAGAGGTAGCAGACGACGCCTGCGACGATGCCGACGATGAAGGCACCGGTCGGGTTGACGAAGCCGGAAGCCGGCGTCACCGCGACCAGGCCGGCAACCGCACCCGAGATGATGCCGAGCACGGAAGGCTTCTTGGCGACGATCCATTCGGCGAACATCCAGGCCAGTGCCGCCGCGGCGGTGGCAACCTGGGTGTTGAGCATGGCAGCGCCGGCAAGACCGTCGGCTGCCAGTTCCGAACCGGCGTTGAAGCCGAACCAGCCAACCCACAGCAGTGAAGCGCCGATCACCGAATAGACCAGGTTATGCGGCGCCATGTTGGTGGTGCCATAGCCTTCGCGCTTGCCGAGAACCAGCGCACAGACCAGACCGGCGACACCGGCGTTGATGTGAACGACCGTACCGCCGGCAAAGTCGAGCACGCCCGCCGATCCGAGGAAGCCGCCACCCCAGACCCAATGCGCGATCGGCACGTAGACGACCAGCAGCCACAACGCCATGAAGATCAGCAGCGCCGAGAACTTCATGCGTTCGGCGAAGGCGCCGGCAATGAGCGCCGGCGTGATGATGGCGAATGTCATCTGGAACATCGAGAACACGAATTCAGGAATGTTGGCGACGCCCGGCAGCCACAGCGAGGCCGTGGTGATGCCGTGATGGAAGAACTTCGAGGTGCCGCCGATATAGCTGTTCACGCCGCCGCCGTCCGAGAAGGCCAGCGAATAGCCGAACATGAACCACAGCACCGTCACCAGGCAGGTGATGGCGAAGCTCTGCATGACGGTGGCGAGCACGTTCTTCTTGCGCACCATGCCGCCGTAGAACAGCGCCAGGCCCGGAATGGTCATCATCAGCACCAGCGCCGTCGAGGTCAGCATCCAGGCGGTGTTGCCGGTGTCGAGCACCGGGGTCGGGGCAGCAGCCGGCGCGGCCGCGGCTGCGGCCGGTGCCGCTTCCTGTGCGAAGGCGGCAACCGTGCCCAATGCTGCGAGAGTAAGCGAACCCAAAAGGGCAGCTCGTCCCGTCGTCTTCAAGGTGGAAGGAATATTCATTGAACTCTCCATTGGAATACGTGATCGCCGCTCAGAGCGCGTCGGTGTCTGTTTCGCCGGTGCGGATGCGCACCGCCTGATCGATGCCGAAAACGAAGATCTTGCCGTCGCCGATCTGGCCGGTCTTGGCGGCTGCGGTGATGGCTTCGACGGCCTTGTCGACCATGTCGGCACTGACCGCGACTTCGATCTTGATCTTCGGCAGGAAGCTGACCGCGTATTCCGCCCCGCGATAGATCTCCGTATGCCCTTTCTGACGCCCGTAGCCTTTGACTTCGGTGACGGTCAGGCCCTGGATGCCGACGGCGGTGAGCGCTTCGCGTACCTCGTCGAGCTTGAACGGCTTGATGATTGCCATCACGATTTTCATAAGGTTTCACCCTTTGCTGTTGCGGTCCCCCGCGTTTGTACACCTTCACCGATCCCAAAGAGCCGGAGAGTGCCCACAAGGATTCAAGCTCCGTGCCAAGTGCGGAAGCAGGGTGTTAACCCACTGTAAACAAAGAGATTAGGGAGTGCGCCGACGCAACCTGCCCACAGCTGCGGCGATACGCCTGCTTAAAAATTGGGCAAATTTCGAAAAATGCCTACTCTGCAGGCGATCGCTTGAGCCGGATCAGCCCTTCCTGCGCAACCGAGGCAATCAGCGTACCGTCGCGGGCAAACAGCGAGCCGCGTGTAAAGCCGCGCGAGCCCTGCGTCGACGGGCTGTCCTGCGTGTAGAGCATCCAGTCGTCGAGCGCATGGCTGCGGTGGAACCACATGGCGTGGTCGAGGCTCGCCGCCTGGATATCGCGATCGAAAATGGCGCGGCCATGCGCGAAGGTCGATGTGTCGAGCAGCGTCATGTCGGAGAGATAGGCGAGCACCGCTGCCTGGATGGCGCGGTCCGCCGGCACCGGACCGGTGGTGCGGATCCAGATGTTCTGCTTTGGCTCCAGCTTTTCGCGGCTGGTGTAATGCTTCAGCATCACCGGCTTCATCTCGATCGGCCGGTCGCGCTCCCAGTAGCGTTTGATCCCATCGGGCACCGCCTCGCCGAATTTGCCCAGCAATTCGCGTTGCGACAGCAATGTGTCCGGCCCCGGAACGTCCTGCGGCATCGGCACCTGGTGCTCCAGGCCGACCTCATCCTGCTGGAACGAGGCTTCGAGCGAAAAGATCGCCTGGCCGTGCTGGACCGCCACCACGCGCCGCGTGGTGAAGGAGCCGCCGTCGCGAATGCGGTCGACCTCGTAGACGATCGGCACCTTGGTGTCGCCGGGCCGCATGAAATAGCCGTGCAGCGAATGCACGTACCGATCGGGATCCACTGTCCGCTGCGCCGCCACCAGCGCCTGGGCGATGGTCTGGCCGCCGAACACGCGCTGCCAGTCGAGCAGCGGGCTGCGACCACGATACAGATTGTGTTCCAGCTTCTCGAGGTCGAGAATGCCGAGAAGCTCGTCCATGGCTGCCGTCATATTTCGCGCCCTCGCCGCAGAAGTGTTATGGCGGTTTCCGACAGGACGGACAGGCAGTCAAGGGCGCAAGACCCGGCCGGCGCAGGAGCGAAGATGATGGAACGCAAGGCGGACACGAAAAACAGATCCGGGCTCGATGTCCTGGTCGCCGGCGCCGGCTATGTCGGCCTGGCCGCCGCCGTATCGCTGAAACAGGCGCGACCGGGCCTCGCCATCGCTCTCGTCGATGCGGCACCTGCTGGCGCCTGGCAAAGGGATGGCCGCGCCTCGGCCATTGCCGCTGCCGCCTGCCGCATGCTCGACCAGCTCGGCGTGTGGGCCGAGATCGCACCCCAGGCGCAGGCGATCACTGAGATGATCATCACCGATTCGCGCACCGCCGATCCGGTGCGTCCGGTCTTCCTGACCTTCGGCGGCGAAGTGGCGCCGGGCGAGCCCTTTGCGCATATGGTCGCCAACAAGGTGCTGAACGGCGCCTTGCGGGCCAGCGCCGAAAGGCTCGGCATCGATATCATCGAAGGCGTCGCGGTGCAGGGCTTCGAGACCAACGGCAGTGGCATCACCGTGCATCTCGCCGACGGCGCAGCGCTGAAGGCGCGGCTGCTGGTCGCCGCCGACGGCGTCAACTCGAAGCTGCGCGACATGGCCGGCATCAAGACGGTGAAGTGGGAATATGGCCAGTCCGGCATCGTCTGCACGGTAGCGCATGAACGCCCGCACAATGGTCGCGCCGAAGAGCATTTCCTGCCGGCCGGGCCTTTCGCCACATTGCCGCTCAAACCCGGTGAGGACGGCACCAACCGCTCGTCGATCGTCTGGGTCGAGCGTACGCCCGATGCCGAGAAGCTGGTGGCCGGTGACGATCTCCTGTTCGAACACGAACTCGAGCAGCGTTTTGGCCTGAAGCTTGGCGAGATCCGCGTTACTGATGCGCCGCGCGCCTGGCCGCTCGGCTTGACCATTGCGCGTGCTTTCGTCGCGCCCCGCATCGCACTCGCCGGCGATGCCGCCCACGGCATCCACCCGATCGCCGGCCAGGGCCTCAATCTCGGCTTCAAGGATGTCGCGGCCCTTGCCGAGGTGATCGTCGAGGCCGACCGGCTCGGCCAGGACATCGGCGCGCTCGACGTCCTCGAACGCTACCAGCAGTGGCGCCGCTTCGACACGGTGCAGATGGGCATCACCACGGACGCGCTGAATCGGCTGTTTTCCAACGATATCGGCCCGCTGCGAACCGTCCGCGACATCGGCCTCGGCCTTGTCGAACGCATGCCGCGCCTGAAGGATTTTTTTATCCGGCAGGCGTCGGGGTTGTCCGCCAGCACGCCGCGATTGTTGAAGGGCGAGGCGATCTGAGCGCTATCGCTCAGTTGACCTCGAAACCCAGCTTCTGCCGCAGCCGCAATATCCTCTGGTCGGATATTTCGAGGCGTTTTTCCCCGCCCTGGGCGGCGCGGTTGACCATCTGCAGCAGATCGTTCCGCTCGGCGACATCGAGGCGTTCGCGCAGGAACGGCGCCAGCTTGTCGATGACGACGGTGGTGTCGTCGACCTGCGCCGCCGCCCATTTGGCGTAGATCACCGCCTCGTCGGTCTTCTTCTTGTCGGCGATCTCGGAAATCACCGCGCGGATGACAGCCTCGCGCTGCGGCAGGATGGGCCCATCCTCGGAGACGATTGATGTGATCAGCGTAGCCGCCGCTACGACCGGATCATCGATCGCCGTCAGAGGCGACAGAGCCGCCTGCTTGCGCAGCTTCTTGCGACGGATGTTGCCCTGCACGCGCCCGACAACGTCCGCAACCTCGCGAGCCGCGTCGTTCATCGCCTTCATCCGGTACCACCAGAACGCCGCCGCGCCCATCACGCCAAGGATAGCAATCAGGAAAGGCATGTCGAAATCCCCAAGAACCCCGGCGACGATAGGAGAACTCTCGCCTTGCTTCAACACGCAAAAGTTGCGCACCAAATGAACCGGGACGATCGTTCAATCGAACGCCTTGGTTTCCGCGTGGCTGTAGCACATGGCGGGGGCTATGACCCCGGCACACTGTAGATCGCCCGCACCTCGATGGTGCCGATTTCGGCCAGCGGGATCTCGCCGGCGATCTCCAGCGCCTGGTCGAGATTGTCGGCCTCGATCATGACGAAGCCAAGCAACTGCTCCTTGGTTTCGGCGAACGGGCCGTCGGTGATCAGCCGCTTGCCCTGGCGTCGCCGCACCGTCTTCGACGTTTTCACCGATTGCAGCGCCTGCGCGACGATCAGCACCCCACGATGATCCAATGACCGGTCATGAGCCATCGAATCGGCATCGAGCTTGGCCAGACGCTCCGGCGTCATGGCATGGAGGTCGTTTTCCTCGCCATAGACCAGACAGACATATTTCATTTCCAGCTCCCTTGCTGTGACGAACCATAGGCGATCACGGTATCGGTTGAGTTCTTGCCGGCAGCGACATGGTCGAGAAGGCTGACCGCAATGCCGATGATTGCAACTGCCGCAAGCAGCCGGCCGAAGCCGGAGGGCGGCACATGCAGCGGGCCGCTTTTCCCTGGATCAGCCGTTCGGCAGGTGCTTGTCCAATGGGCAGAAAACAGATTGTTCATGCGAACCTCCATCCGCCACGAGAATCTGTGGCCGCCCGCAGGACGCTCGGGGCCGATGCAAGTCGACATTTTGCACGCACATTTTTTTCAAAAAAGATTCGGTGGGGCTCGCCGGTGCTGCATGCGCGCGCAAACAGCGCGGTGGCCTTCCCTCGCGCCCGCGCTATAGTTGGGAGGAACGCCGCCTGGCCGGCGCCACCGCTGTAATAAGGAGGAATTCATGGACCGCACCGCAAACGCCGTCTGGAAAGGCAATCTGAAAGAGGGCACGGGCACGCTCGACACCCAGAGCGGAACCCTGAAGGGCACGCCCTATTCGTTCAAAGCGCGCTTCGAGGACGAGAGCGGCAAATCCGGCACCAACCCTGAAGAGCTGATCGCGGCGGCGCACGCCGGCTGCTTTGCCATGCAGTTTTCGCATTTCCTGGCCGAGAACGGCACCCCCGCCACCGAACTCGACGCCAAGGCCGTGGTGACGCTGGTTCCCGGCACCGGGATCACCGGCAGCGCCCTCACAGTGGTCGGCAAGGTCCCGGGCATCGACGCGGCGAAGTTCAAGGAATTGGCCGAAAGGGCCAAGGCCGGCTGTCCGGTCTCGAAGGCGCTCGGCGCCATAAACGTATCGCTCGACGCCAAGCTCGGCTGAAGGCCCGAACGGCAAATTCATCCAGAAACCGCTGGCCCTTGGGCCGGCGTTTTCGTTTGCGGTCAGCCCTTCAACGCGGCCGCCCGCACATCCGATGGCGTCGCGCCGTAGCGCCGCCGGAACGCCCGGTTGAAATAGGAGAGGTCGTTGAAGCCTGCCTCGAAGGCGATCGCCGTGATGCTGCGTCCGGCATGACGAGGATTGCTGAGCATCCGATGCGCGCGCAACAGGCGCTGGCACAGCATGAAATCCGACAGCGACGTGCCTTCGCTCTCGAACAGTTTTCTGATGTAGCGGGCCGAAAGGCGGTGACGGCGGGCGATGTCTTCGGCCGACAGGTCGCCGCCATGGGCTGTTATTTCGGCCTTGATGGCACGCAGCCGCGCCACGCGCACGCCTCGGCCCCGGGCGATTTCTGCCGCGTCTCGGGTGGCACCCATGGCCAGAGCGACGAGATCGAAAATATGCGTCGTCGCCAGATGCCAGGCCTCCGGGGTCAGCACGTCGCCGGCATCCTGGATCGACCTGACATAGTCGAGCAGCAGCCGCATCGCCCCGCCGGAGGTTGGCAGCGGCTGCATCAGCGCCGGCGCCGGGTCGCCGATCAGCGGTGACAGTGCCTTGAGCGAGAAGCTCATATTGACGAAGCGAAGACCGCCTGGCTGGATGACATTGAGGCCGACCTCCTCGCCGCTCATCATCAGCGCCTGGCCGTTGCCGACCGGCTCCTCGCGGCCGCGATGCTTCATCACGCTTGCGCCATCGAGGGCGACCAGGAGGACGAGATCGTCGCTGTCGATCAGCGACGTCGAATGATGGACGCGGAATTCCGAACACGTGCCCGTGGCGATGCCGAGGCCAGGCAACGCGCGCACCTGCATATCGACATGCGTCGGGCCGAGTGGATCGAGATCGACCTTGAGCACCGTGCGGCCATAGACCTCGCGCATGACCTCGACGCGATCCCGCTCCGGAAGCGCGTCCGTCATCAGTCGGAACGAGGCGGTTGGCCCCATCGTCGCCGTCACCGGCATCCCCCATGCCTCAGGTCAATCAGAAGCGGCGTGATATGCGCCGCGCCTCCGAAAACGTCAATACAGGGCCGTTTGGGCCGTTTTTAGGGCCGCTGCGTCCAAGCTGCCCGCTTTTGCCGGACCTAGTTTGCAGCGCGTTTCCGATCAGGAAGCGCATCGCAAACAGCCACAAGGGGGTTCGATGTATCATTTGCAATTGTTCAGGACACTGTCGGGGCTCGCCTCGGCAGGCTTCAATCCACGCGTCTATCTGTTGTCCATCGCTCTCGGCGGAACCGTCGCCGACCATCGCGATCCGAAGCGGCCGTGTGGGGAGCGTCGGCCATGAGCGTCCGGCATACAGTCCTGGCGGCACCGGTCCTGTGCCTCGGCCTATCGGGCTGCGTCGGCATCAACCCGGTTTCTGCGGTCGTCGGCATGGCCGGCATGGCGGCGGCCAACTCCGCCGGCATGGCGCAATCGAGCGTCATCAGCCCGCAGGAGCAGGCGAAGTACGCCTCGATGTCCTGTGCGGATCTGCGGCAATTGATGGCAGGTTACGAAGAGGCGAAGAATCATGGGCCGTCGGTCAAGAAATACGGCGGCATGGCGCCGGCCGGCAAGACGGCGATCGTCAACAATGTCATCGGCACGCGGCTTGTCTATCTCCGGCAGCTTGTTGCGAGCAAAGGATGTTGAGGGCCTCGTCACACCACGCCTGCCGGGCGGCACTTGTCGGGCTTGCCGGCTGGCTGGCCTTCAGCGCCGGCGGCGCTTACGGCCAGGGCAAGGG
>NZ_RZPI01000849.1:0-2095 GCF_003998715.1 Mesorhizobium sp. M7A.F.Ca.CA.002.15.2.1 | reverse complement strand
CCCTAAGCCCGCGCACGATCGAGAACAGGCGTTGCGCTTCGCTTTCGGTGAGTGCGGCGGTCGGCTCGTCGAGCATCAGCACCTTGCAGTCGAGCGTCAGCGCCTTGGCGATCTCGACGAGCTGCTGGTTGGAAATGGAGAGGTCGGCGACCCTGGTGTGCACCGGAATGGGCGCGAGCAGGTCCATGACCTTCTGGGCGTCAGCGTAGAGCTTCTGGAAATTCATCAGCGGTGCGCGCCGGCTGTTGATCGCGGCCATGTAGATGTTTTCGGCAACCGTGGCGTCCTGGCACAGCGCGATCTCCTGGTGGACAAGCGCGATGCCGAGACGTTGGGCGGCCGCGGGCGAGTGGATCGAAACACGCTCGCCATCGATCAGGATGTCGCCCTCGTCGGGCTGCAATACACCGGCGATCATGTTCATCAGCGTCGACTTGCCGGCGCCGTTCTCGCCGCACAGCGCATGGATTTCGCCGCGCCGCAGCTCGAACCGCACGTCGTTCAGTGCCTTGACCGGGCCGAACGCCTTGGACAGACCGCGGATTTCAAGAATGGGCGACTGGGTCACGCCATGCTCCTGCGATGCTTGCGGGGGAGGAAGGAGGCCGAAGCCTCCTTCCCGGTTGGTCCGGCCTTGTGGAGGCCGGGGCGGCGATCGAGACTATTCCTCGATGCCCTTGGTGCCGCGACGCTTGAGGTACTTGTCCCAGTAGAAGTCGTCCGCATTGTCCTTGGAGACGATGGAGAAGCCATTGTCGACGAAGGGCACGCTCATCGGGTTGAAACCCGAACGCTTGGCGTCGTTCATCGGATCGATCAGGCCGGGATGCTTGGCCATCCACAACAGCATGAAGCCCATATAGCCCTGCATGCCCTGGTTGGGATTGACCGAGCCGAAGATCTCGCCGGCCTTGATCATGTCGAGGATCTTGGCGTTGACGTCGGCGAGCATGACGCGGATCTTGCCGCCGCCTTCCTTGGCGGCCTGGGCAGCACCGATGGCCGAGTTGGCCTCCGGCATGAACACGGCGCCGAGGTCCGGATGCGCCTGGGCCAGGCTCAAAACCGCCTGATAGGCCTTGGTCGGATCCTGGTTCGAAGCGGCGCGGCCGACGAGCTTCATGTCGGGCCATTTGGCTTCCATGCGGGCAACGAAGGCGTTGACGCGCTTGTCGTGGTTGTCCTGGCCGGGATTCTCCAGCACCGCATATTCGCCCTTGCCATCCATCGCCTTGGCAACGGCGTCGGCGGCATAGGTGCCTTCGGCATTGTTGTCGGAGGTGATGTAGGAGACGCGCTTGGAATTCGGCGAGTCGGCGGCGAAGGTCACCACCGCGGTGCCCTGCTCGATGGCGCGGTTGATCGGCTCGATGAACGGATCGGAGTTCATCGGGTGTACCAGTATGCCGGCCGGCTTCTGCGCCAGTGCCTGGTCGAAGGTGGCGATCTGCTTGTTGACGTCGTATTCCGGCGTACCCGTATAGGCGGTCTCGCAGCCGAACTGCCGGCCGGCCTGCTTGAACATTTCATAGACCGGGAACCAGTATTCGACGCCCGAGACCATCACGTTCATGACGTATTTTTCACCCGGCTCGCATTTGAACGGGTTAGGGGTTTCGGCGCGTACCTGCATCGACCCGAAGCAGGTCGATGCAGCCGCCGCGATTGCGAGCGTGCTCAGAAATTTGCGCAAGTTTCCTCCCTTGGCCGAAGCCATCCTCAATGACCGTTGCAGGCACTCAGTGAGCGCTGCCGTATGGATTTGATGATGCCGACCTTCCTCCGAAAGCCGACGATCGGAACATTACAGCCCGGGCGCGCATTGTCAATATAATTCACATAGTGAAATATATTTCATAGCCTACTTCAAGGGGATTCCTACGCTCCGGTCGACGAGGCTGGGCGCGGCCGCCAAGATGCCGTACGGGCTGGGCAAGGCCTTACCGGCCTTTGGCCGCGAAACCGGAGAGGGTGGTGGAATATCCGCACGGGGGCTCGCATGGTACCCTCCCGCCGGCCGCGTCTTTATCGCCTGAAGCCCCCGATCCTGTCTTTGATAGATCTGTTCCGGGCGCAGCGTGACGCTCTCCATATG
>NZ_RZPI01000848.1:0-2095 GCF_003998715.1 Mesorhizobium sp. M7A.F.Ca.CA.002.15.2.1 | reverse complement strand
GGTATCCGCTGCATCAACCATCTGCGCGCGGTGCTGGTGCGTTGCCAGATGGAGGTGGTGACGCCGGAATGCTCGGTGCCCGACGGCGGTGACGCCTTCGACGAGGATGGAAATTTCCGTGACGAAAGACTGCACAAATCGATGGAGCACCTATGCCGCACGCTGATCGAGACCTCGCGCCTGCTGTCCACCCGGATCGAGGCATGATCGCCAATAGCATGCGCGACCGGCTCATCGTCGGCCTCGACGTGCCGACAGTGAAGCAAGCCGAGCAGGCAGTGCGCGAACTCGACGGCATCGTCTCCTTCTACAAGATCGGCTACCAGCTTGCCTTCGCCGGCGGGCTCGACTTCGCCAGGGAGCTGGCCAGCGGCGGCACCAACGTCTTCCTAGACATGAAGCTGCTCGACATCGACCACACGGTGGCCAAGGGTGTCGAGAACATCGTCAAGATGGGCGTGACCATGCTGACCATTCACGCCTATCCCAAGGCTATGCAGGCCGCCGTAGAGGCGGCCAGAGGCAGCGACCTTTGCCTGCTTGCCGTCAGCGTTCTGACCTCGATGGACGAGCAGGACATGATCGACGTCGGCTATGAGTACGATCCGCATACGCTGGTGCTTAGGCGCTCGGAACAGGCGCTGCATGCCGGCATGGGCGGCATCGTCTGCTCGGCCGCGGAGGCCGAGGCGGTGCGCCGGATCGTGGGACCCGACATGGCGGTGGTGACGCCCGGCATCCGGCCGGCGGGCAGCGACCATGGCGACCAGAAGCGTGTGGTGACGCCGGGCCAGGCGATTCGCAACGGCGCCAGCCACCTCGTCGTCGGCCGTCCGATCATTGCTGCGGCCAACAAACGGGAAGCGGCCGAAGCCATCCTCGACGAGATGCGCTCGGCCTGAGATTTCCAGGAACAAGTTCGGAGACCAAGAAAATGCCCAAAGGATATTGGATCGCTCGTGTCGATGTGCGCGACGCGGAAGGCTACAAGGACTATGTCGCCGCCGCCAAACCTGCCTTCGAGCGCTTCGGGGCGAAGTTCCTGG
Source organism: Mesorhizobium sp. M7A.F.Ca.CA.002.15.2.1 (assembly GCF_003998715.1). Taxonomy (NCBI): domain Bacteria; kingdom Pseudomonadati; phylum Pseudomonadota; class Alphaproteobacteria; order Hyphomicrobiales; family Phyllobacteriaceae; genus Mesorhizobium; species Mesorhizobium sp. M7A.F.Ca.CA.002.15.2.1. The sequence goes on along the minus strand of NZ_RZPI01000848.1, from coordinate 1,049 downwards.
CGCGCGGCGGCGAGTACGAAAAGGCCGAAGGCCCCGGCCGCGCACGCAATGTCATTATCGAGTTCGAATCGCTGGCTGCCGCACACGATTGCTACCATTCGCCGGAATACCAGCGCGCCGCCGCCATTCGCCAGAAGGTCGCCGACGGCGAAATTGTCCTGGTCGAGGGCGCCTGAGGTCCCCTGCAAGCATAGTTCCGGTTTTAGCCGGAGACGTGCTCAAAATCGGATAGAGCCTGGCGGCGTTTGAAGCCCCGCAGGCTCATTTTACATATCTTTGCTCCGCGATTTCACGGTGATCTGCCTGGCGCAGTTGCCAGGTGCGGAGCCGTGCCGACGAGCGGTCATTCAACGCCGGTCGGATTGCCGGTTGACATGCAGGTATTTACCTGCATATTATGCCTTACAACAGAGTGAGGCAGATGGACGCCGACAAGGTTTTCAAAGCGCTGGGCGACCCGACACGCAGAAGGCTGCTTGACCTTCTGTGCGAGCAGAACGGGCAGACGCTCGGTCAGCTTTGCGATCATCTGGACATGGCCAGGCAATCCGCCACCCAGCACCTCGACCTGCTGGAGGCGGCCAACCTGGTGAGCACGGTCAAGCGCGGCCGCGAAAAACTACATTTCATCAATCCCGTGCCGCTGCACGAAGTCTACGAGCGCTGGGTACGGAAATTCGAACGGCAGCGGCTCAGCCTGCTGCACGACCTGAAGCAGGAACTCGAAGGAGAAGACCAATGACCACCAGAGAGACCACGAGCTTTGTCTACGTGACCTATATCCGCTCGACGCCGCAGAAGGTGTTCGAGGCGATAATCAAGCCCGAGATCGCAAAGCGCTACTGGGGCCACGAGAACGTCTCCGAATGGACGCCGGGCTCGAAATGGGAACACATCCGCGCCAATGACGAACGGACCGTCGAACTCGTCGGCAAGGTCGTCGAGATTTCGCCGCCGACCCGCCTCGTCATCACCTGGGCGAACGCTTCGCAGGCCGACGATCCGTCGAAAACCAGCCGGGTGACGTTCGCCATCGAGGAATACGACAC
>NZ_RZPI01000847.1:0-2100 GCF_003998715.1 Mesorhizobium sp. M7A.F.Ca.CA.002.15.2.1 | reverse complement strand
GTTCCATCTTGGTGTCCAAAGTCATTCCACACCTTTCGTCTCTTTTGTCGCGGAATATTTTCCAGTCAAAATCGGACACGGTCTCGAGGGCATCGCTCCCTCTGGCTTGCTTCAGCGAAGCTCTCACCGTGTTGCCGCACATCAAGCTGCAACGGAGGTGCCAATTCCCTCAGCTCCGGTAAGCGGCGGGAAATGCTTTGAAATTCTCCACGAGGCCAAATGCGGCCGATTGTCGTGAACCCGACATGTCTTCTGCCGCTGTCGGGTTTCGCCCTATCACTCTTGAGAGCTTGGACGGCTCGCCTGTGATTAGACTGGCCTCGGCCCTCGAGCAGTGGCAGTTTGGCGCCAGTTCGAAAGCGCGAACTCGCCGGCTTGGTCCTCGTGCCGCCACCGCCGCGTGTGGATTCTTGCCCCGGAGTCAAAATTCGCCTCGCGGTTGCCAACGGCGGCATGCGCTCAATGCGCGTGGCGTTGAGCACCGACAGCACGTAATGGTACCAATTAGTGGATGCCCGTCGCTGCCTCCACTTCTCCAGCCAAGCGCTCGAACGACGCTACCTACCCACGTTCGAGCGCGACCGCGGAATCGCAGACTGCCGAACGTCAGCCGTTGCGAAAGGTGTAGCCGTACCCGTTGATCGCCGGTGCGCCGCCTAGATGTGCGTAGAGGACCCTCGATCCCTGTGGAAAGAAGCCCCTCTGGACGAGGTCGATCATCCCTTGCATCGATTTGCCCTCGTAAACGGGGTCCGTAATCATGCCCTCGAGCCGCGCGCACAAACGGATTGCCTCTTTGGTTTCCTCCGATGGAACGCCATAACCCGGGTACGCGTAGTCCATGAACAACACCACGTCTGCCTCGACAATTTCCGCTCCGAGGTGGACGAGCTTCGCTGTATTTTGGGCGATGCCAAGCACCTGCGCCTTGGTCTTGGCGGGCATGGCGGAGGCATCGATACCGATCACGTTGCGCTGTCGACCATCCTTGGCGAACCCGACGAGCATGCCGCCGTGGGTTGAACCAGTCACCGTACAGACGACGATATAGTCGAAGGCAAACCCAAGCTGCTCTTCCTGGGCACGCACCTCCTCAGCGAACCCCACATAGCCCAGGCCGCCGTATTTGTGGACAGAGGCGCCGGCAGGTATCGCATATGGCCTGCCGCCCCTTGCCTTGACTTCATAAAGTGCCTTTTCCCAGCTGCGGCGGATGCCGATGTCAAAGCCCTCGTCAACCAGGCGCACCTCTGCCCCCATGATGCGGCTCAAGAGGATATTGCCGACCCGGTCGTAGACAGCATCATCATGTGGGACCCAGCTCTCCTGGACCAGGAGGCATTTCATGCCGATCTTGGCGGCGACCGCAGCGACCATGCGCGTATGGTTGGACTGCACGCCACCGATTGTGACGAGCGTATCGGCATCTGACGCGATCGCGTCGGGCACAATGTATTCGAGCTTGCGCAGCTTGTTTCCGCCGAACGCGAGACCGGAGTTGCAGTCCTCGCGTTTGACGTAGATTTCCACCTTGTCGCCCAGATGCTTGCCGAGGCGGTCGAGCCTCTCGATCGGCGTGGGTCCAAAGGTGAGCGGATAACGTTCGAATTTTTCCAGCATGCTATCTCCAGCAAAAAAGTACCTGAACCTGCTACGCACCGGTCAGCCCAGGGGTATGGTCGCGTGTTAGCCGAACACAGATTCCCTATACGATCAGCTCAGTCATCAGAGGGTGACCAAAATTGGTGTGGGTCTGAGCACTGATCCTGTCATCCGCGCATCAAAGCAGCAGCACATGCTGGGCATTCGACCAAGCCGGGACACAGCTGAAAATTGCATTCCGCAGTTGATCAGAGTCAGACGACTGGTACCCGAGCTTTCCTGTAACCATCGGCATGCTGGCCCCTGTGGCGAGTTCCACGAGCGCGGCTAGAGGACTGCCAGATCAGAAAGAGCACGCGGCCGAAGTAGCCGGCCTGAAGCAGCAGCGAACAGGCCAGCGTCGTGACGACTGCCACACGGAGCGAATCCAAAGCGAAGTAAACCATCGACGCATTGCTGCACAGGACCAGCCCCACGAGCCGACAAAAAGATGAAGTG
>NZ_RZPI01000846.1:0-2109 GCF_003998715.1 Mesorhizobium sp. M7A.F.Ca.CA.002.15.2.1 | reverse complement strand
ATGGGTGATCATGGCGAAGTCGCGTTTCGGCAATTCGAGCGGCACGGATCTGAGACTGCCTTCAGCCACGGCGCGGGCCACGACAAGCTCCGAAATGATGGTGGCGCCGGCTCCCGCCTCGACCGCCTGGCGGATAGCCTCGTTGCTCGGCAGCACCAAAAAAATCTGCAAGTCGGCGAGCGAAATGCCTTCGTGGCGCGCCAGATCCTCCAGCACTTCGCGTGTGCCCGAACCGCCCTCGCGGATGATCCAGCGCAGGTCCTTGATGTCGGAGTGGCCGGGCGCAACTTCGGCGATCTCCGGATGCGTGCTGGCAACCACCAGCATCAGCCTGTCGACGTCGACCTTGGTGCGGCGCAGGATGTCGGACTCGGTGCGCCCCTCGACCAGGCCGAGATCCGCCGCGCCATCGAGGACATTGGCCTCAACCTGCCTGGTGTTGCCGATGGAGACGCTCAGCCTGACGGCCGGATAGGCTTCATGGAAGGAAGCCAGCCGGCGCGGCAGCCAGTAGCTGGCGATGGTCTGGCTGGCGGCGATCGAGAGGCTGCCGGTGACGGTCTGCGAGACATGCTCCAGCACATTGCGGGCGGCGGCGGCCCGTTCGAGCACGGCCTTGGCCTCCGGCAGGAACCGGTGGCCGGTCTGGGCAAGCTCGATGTTGCGGCCGACCCGGTTGAACAGGTGGACGCCGTGCTGTTCTTCAAGCGCCCGGATGGCCGCCGATGCCGCCGACTGCGAAATGCCCAGCAGTTCCGCCGCCTTGGTCATGTGGCCGCGCTCGGCGACGGCGACGAAAATCCGCAACTGATCCAGGGTCATGTCCACATTAAGAACCAATATCGATCGAATTTACAAGAACAACTGATTAGACAGATCGATACCTTTATTCTAAGTTTTCCGGCGAAGTTAGAAAAAATTCGCCGAAAGATCGCAGAGAGCAGAATGATCGGGCGGCTCAGATCCCTGCTTGCGCATTGGACCCGCGGCTTAAGGCGGCGGCTGGCCGGCGATCGCTATCACCCGGAAGAGCACTATATGCGCGGCCCCGGGCCGAAGACGCGGGCCAAATCCATGCGCCGTACAGGCGCCACCGGATCATGATGCAGGGACCGCCGCGCGGCGCGAATTCGGCACCATCGCAACGCCCGCTTGCCGACACGCGAGCGCCCGATGAAGGCGACGGCGTCGACACCTCGCCTGCCGTTTCCGACAGCATCGCCAAGACGACCTGCTACATGTGCGCCTGCCGCTGCGGAATCGATGTACACATCAAGGATGGCAAGGTCCGCTACATCAACGGCAACAAGGACCACCCGGTCAATCGCGGCGTGATCTGCGGCAAGGGCAGCTCCGGCATCATGCAGCATTACAGCCCGGCAAGGCTGAAGAAGCCATTGCTGCGCGCCGGCCCGCGCGGCTCCGGCGAGTTCCGCGAGATCGAGTGGGAGGAGGCGTTTTCTATCGCTACGGAACGGCTGTCGAACATCCGCCGGACCGACCCCAGGAAACTCGCCTTCTTCACCGGCCGCGACCAGTCGCAGTCGCTGACCGGCTGGTGGGCGAGCCAGTTCGGTACGCCGAACTTCGCCGCCCATGGCGGCTTCTGTTCGGTCAACATGGCGGCCGGCGGCCTCTATACGATCGGCGGTTCGTTCTGGGAGTTCGGCGAGCCCGACTGGGACAACACCCGGTATTTCATGCTATTCGGTGTCGCCGAGGATCACGATTCCAACCCGATCAAGATCGGTCTCGGCAAGCTCAAGGCGCGCGGCGCCAAGGTCGTCTCGATCAATCCGTGCCGCACCGGCTACAATGCCATTGCCGATGACTGGATCGGCATCCGGCCCGGAACAGACGGCCTGTTCGTGTTCGCCCTCATCCACGAATTGCTCAAGGCGGGTCGCGTCGATCTCGAGTATCTGCTGCGCTACACCAATGCCCATGTTCTCGTCGTGCAGGAGCCAGGTGCTGCCGATGACGGGCTGTTCGTGCGCGATGCCGACGGCAATCCGCTGGCTTGGGACAGGGTGGCGAAGACACCGGTCAGCGCCGCCGATGCCGGTGCGAAACCGGCGCTGACCGGCAGCTTCACGATCGGCGGGCGCC
>NZ_RZPI01000845.1:0-2113 GCF_003998715.1 Mesorhizobium sp. M7A.F.Ca.CA.002.15.2.1 | reverse complement strand
ATCTACAAGCAGGCCGAGCTGATCGTCCTCGACGAACCGACGACGGCGCTGTCGCTGACCGAGACCGCCAAGGTGTTCCATTTCGTGCGCCAGGTGCGGGCGAGCGGCCGCTCGATCCTGTTCATCGGCCACAACATCCATCATGTCTTCGACATCGCCGACCGCTTCGTGGTGCTGGACCGCGGCAAGGTTGCACTGACGACCGACCGCAGCGAGGTCAAGTCGGCCGAAGATCTCATCAACTTCATGGAAGAGGTCGCGCATCCCGGCGGATTGGCCGGGCTGCACGATGCCGGCGACGCGGAGCAGAGAGCACGATGAGCAAGACCATGGAGCCCAACCTGCACGAGCCGTCCGCCGGCATTCCCCGTCCCAGTTCTCAAAAGGAATGGAGGCACCCATCCGATCACTGGATGCGCGGCTTCATCCTCGACAACCGTGCCGCGCTCGGCACGCTCGCCGTGTTCATCGTCATGATGACGGTGTTCCTGATCGCCAACCCGACCGTTTTCACCACCTGGTATCTCTACCGTTCGGTGCTGACGACGCTCCCCGTTGCGCTGTTCGTGGTGGTGCCGCTGGTCTTCGTCGTCACCTGCGGCGAGATCGACCTGTCGTTTCCGGCAACGATGGGCTTCGCCTCATGGGTCTTCGCGCTGGTCGTGCAGGCCGGCTACGATCCGTTTCTCGGCATCGCCGCGGCACTCGTCACCGGCATGCTGCTCGGCTTCCTGGTAGGCTCGCTGGTCGTCTATGGCGGGCTGTCGTCGTTGATCGCCACGCTGGGCATGAATTTCCTGCTGCGCGGCCTGATCCAGATCATCAACGAGGGCAAGTCGATGGCGCTGACCAGCCTCAGCGACAGCTGGGCCTACACGATCTTCTCCAGCCAGGTCCTGGGCGTTCCGGTGCAGATCTTCTGGGCCATCGGCTTCGTCGTGCTGTCGGCGATGCTCTACAACCGGCACCGCTTCGGCGCGCAGGTGAGGGTGGTCGGCGACAATCCAGACAGCGCCCAGCAGATGGGCATCGACGTCAAGCGTGTGCGGGTGAAAGTGTTCGTCTTCGTCGGCATCGGCGCGGCCATCGCCGGCACCTTCTCGGTGATGATCAACTTCACCTGGTGGCCGACCGCCGGCGACGGCTATCTCCTGCCGGTGCTGGCCTCGGTGTTCGTCGGCGGCACGCCGACCTGGGGCGGCATCGGCACCGTCGTCGGCGGCGCCATCGGCGCGGTTACCGTGTCCTTCATCCAGACCGGCGTCGTGGCGGCGGGATTAAGCGGTTTCTATGTGCAGTTCTTCAACGGGCTGATCATCATCCTGTCGCTGCTGGGGCACAAATGGAATCAGGCGCGGTATCGGTGAGGGGCTGTTTCGTTGGCGGACCGCATGCCTTGACGATTGGCGTAGACATCAATCACTTCGTCATCCACGGGTCTGCGCCGCGTCGCTACCCTCCTTGCTTCGCCCGTGGATGACGAAGGTGAGGCTTCCGCGGGGAAAACGCCATCTTCACACCGCGGCGACAAACCCGTCCAGCACGCGTTTCTGGCCGGCTTTGTCGAAGTCGATGGTCAGCTTGTTGCCTTCGATGGCCGAGATGTTGCCGTTGCCGAATTTCTGGTGGAAGACACGGTCGCCGACGTTGAAGGCGGACGGCTTGTCGGAGACGGATTTGGCGACCAGTTCGCCGTCGATGGTGCGGCCCTTGACCGAGGTGCGGCCGGCGCCGTAGCCGCTGTCCGTCTCGCCGTAGCCGATGCGCTCGACCTGGTGGCCGGAGCGCGAACCCCAGTTGCGGTCGGTCGCCTCGGTGCGGTTGGCCTGCGCCCGCTGCCAGCCCGGCGTCGCATAGGTGTTGGAGAAGGCGCCGGATTTTTCGCTGTCGGCGCCGACATTGTCGAAGCGCGAGGCGCCATAGGGGTTCTGCCGTCCTGCGCCCTGGCCGCCGCGGCCGGAGGCAAAGGAACCGCCGCCATAGGAATTGCCGTAGCCGCCGTAGGAGTTGCCGCTTTCAGCGACCTCGACATGGGCGTTCGGCAATTCCTCGAGGAAACGCGACGGGATCGTCGACTGCCACAGGCCATGGATCTGGCGGTTGGAGACAAACC
>NZ_RZPI01000844.1:0-2113 GCF_003998715.1 Mesorhizobium sp. M7A.F.Ca.CA.002.15.2.1 | reverse complement strand
CCGCTGTCAGGCACGGCGAGATCCAGATGATCGCGGTCGGCACGCCGCCGGGCGAGGACGGCTCGGCCGACCTCAAATATGTGCTGGCAGTCGCCGAGACCATCGGCCGCGAAATGGACAAACCCAAGATCGTCGTCGGCAAGTCGACGGTGCCGGTCGGCACCTGCGAAAAGGTGAAGGCCAGGATCGCCGACACGCTGAAGAAAAGAGGCCGCGAGGACCTGGCTTTCGATGTCGCTTCAAATCCGGAATTCCTCAAGGAAGGGTCCGCGGTTGCCGACTGCATGAAGCCGGACCGCATCATCGTCGGCACCGACAGCGAGGACACCGAGGCTGTGATGCGCGAACTCTACGCGCCGTTCAATCGCAACCACGAGAAGATGATCGTGATGGACGTGCGCAGCGCAGAATTCACCAAATATGCCGCCAACTGCATGCTGGCGACCAAGATCAGCTTCATGAACGAGATGGCCAATCTGGCCGAACAACTCGGCGCCGACATCGAGGAGGTCCGCAAGGGCATCGGCAGCGATCCGCGCATCGGCTACCATTTCATCTATCCGGGCCTCGGCTATGGCGGCTCGTGCTTCCCGAAGGATGTGCGGGCGCTGATCAAGACCGCCGAAGGCGTCAAGTTCGACGCCAAGCTGCTGCGCGCCGTTGAGGAGCGCAACAACGCACAGAAATCGGTTCTCTTCGACAAGGTGGACCGCTATTTCAAGGGCAACCTCAAAGGCAGGACCTTTGCGCTCTGGGGTCTGGCCTTCAAGCCCAACACCGACGACATGCGTGAGGCGCCGGCGCGCGTCCTGATGGAGGCGCTCTGGAAGGCCGGCGCCAATGTGCAGGCCTATGATCCCGAGGCGATGCAGGAATGCCAGGCCATCTACGGGCTGCGCGACGACCTGCTTCTGTGCGGCACCAAGGAGGCGGCGCTGCGCGGCGCCGATGCGCTGCTGATCGCCACAGAATGGAAGAGCTTTCGCGCGCCGTCCTTCGACGCGGTGAAGGACGCGCTGACCACGCCGGTCATCTTCGACGGCCGCAACCTCTATGACCCCAAGGTCATCGCCCGCCATGGCATCGAATATCACTCGATCGGCAGAATGGCGGCATGAGACCGGGCCCTGTCAGACGGATGCAAGACCGGTCCGCACACGGCCTGCGGACGCTGGGGTTGAGCGCGTATTTCTGTGTGGAGTTGTAGCTGATGGTGCTGGACGTAAAGCCGGAGCAAATCACCAAGGATCATTTCGATCTCGTCGCGATCGGTTCCGGCTTCGGTTCGGCCTTCTTCCTGCATGAGTTCGCCAGGCGCCGAAAGGCGCGCATTCTGGTGCTGGAGTGGGGACGCCACAACACCCATGAATGGCAGCTCGAACAGAACGTCAACACCGACATCGAAGACGAGACGACCTACAAGACCAATTCCGACAAGCCGTGGAACTACACGATCGGACTGGGTGGCGGGACGAACTGCTGGTTCGCGCAGACGCCAAGATTTCATCCCAATGATTTCCGGCTGAAAAGCACCTACGGCATCGGTAATGACTGGCCGATCAGTTATGACGACGTCGAGCCGTTCTACTGCGACGCGGAAGACATCATGTCGATCTCCGGCGACCCCGACATGGCGGCGATGCTGCCCCGCTCGAAGCCGTTTCCGCAACCGCCGCATCGCATGTCGACACCGGACAGGATGATGAAGGCGGCGCAGCCCGACCAGCACTTCGTCATGCCAACCGCGCGGGCTCGCGTGCCGACCGCGCAGCGCAGCTCGTGCTGTGCCAATCTGCGTTGCTGGCTGTGCCCGGTCGACGCCAAATTCACCGTCAACAACGGGTTGATGCACGTCTTCGAGCATCCCGACATCTCGGTCTGCCTCGGTGCGGAAGTGCGCCGGCTCGATCACGTCGGCGGTGCTGTCCGTTCGGTCACGTTCAGCCATGACGGCAAGGAATACCAGGTCAGCGGCGATCTCTTCATTCTCGGCGCCAATGCCATCCAGAGTGCGGCGATCATGCTGCGATCCGGCCTGGGCGGCGAATTTGTCGGCAGCGGCCTGCATGAATCCTACGGCTGGAATTTCGAGGTCTATCTCGACGGTGTCGAC
>NZ_RZPI01000843.1:0-2114 GCF_003998715.1 Mesorhizobium sp. M7A.F.Ca.CA.002.15.2.1 | reverse complement strand
CGTCAAGGTCGACGCCGACCGCGTCAAGCATTGGCTGGCGCATGGCGCCCAGCCGACCGACCGCGTGCTGCGCTTCCTCGACGAGGCCGGCCTCGTCAAGCGCGACGCCCGTTCCAACCCGAAGAAGGCCGAGCCGGGCAAGAAGGCGCAGGAACGCGCTGCTCTTCTGAAGAAGGCGCAGGAAGATGCCGCTGCTGCCGTTGCCGCCGCCGCGGCTGCACCGGCCGAGGCGGAAGCCGCAACCGCCGAATAAGTATTTGCTCTATCGCATCCAGGAAAACGGCGGGCCATGTGCCCGCCGTTTTTTCATTCGACCCTGTCTGTAAAAGCCGCCCGGTCAATAGCCGCGCGGGCAGCGGTCAATATAGACGCGGCCACGGCTATCGCGGTAGCGGCATTCGCCACGCTCGCTCGCCCGGCCGATCAGCGCGCCGGCAACAGCGCCGACAGCACCACCGACGACGGCGCCTTCAACCGGATCGCCGGCGACGGCCGCACCGACGGCAGCGCCACCGAGGCCGCCTACGGCCGCGCCTTTTTCCGTTTGCGAACAAGCGGCGAGCGGCACCAGCAGCGCCATCAAAAGCATCGTTTTCTTCATCGTCGTTCCTCTCCGATAGGAGCCGCCTCCGCCGCCGGGCGAATCTCTAACTCGCAACTCGACGATTCGATCCCTGAGATATTGCCCGGCAAAGGGTTCAGGCTTCGAGCCGAAAGCGGTGCTTCGATCCGGATCTAACGGCTGAACGGGATCAGCGCGCGGAGCCTGGAATCGCGCAGATACAGGCCACCCCACAGGATAATGCCGAGATAGACGCCGAACAGAATGTGCGAGAACAGCGGGTTGTCGACGCGGACATTGGTGGCGATGGCGCCGCCCATATAGGCAGTAAGCAGGATGGCGCCGAGCACCGAGGTGCGCGGCAGCGCGTAGAGAGCGGTCGAGATCAGGCCGATGACGCCAAGCATGCGCGCGACATTCGGATCGGCCGGCCAGCCAAGCGGTACCATCGTCTGGATGACGATATCGAGCGGCGGCAGCTTGATGGCGCCGTCGAAGATCATGAACAGCACGATGACGCCGCTGAGCGCGCGGCCGGTCCACAAAGCGCCCGGCGAGACGGGCGCGGTTTCGGAAATGCTCATGATGGTCCCTCCTGATGGTTCTATCCCCTTCTTGCTGGGGTCGAACCAAGGACGTGGCATGGAGCGGCGATCCGACAGCGGGGCAGATTCTTTTAAGCCCGCGCGCCTTTGCCTACGAAAAATAGAACTTTTCCGCCGGGATCATCTTCGGCGGCGTTTCGCCAAGCGCCTCGAACACCGAGATTTCGCAGACACGGCAGAGGCTGTCGAGAGCGAGGTCGTTGGCTTCGGTCCCGAACGGATCCTCGAGCTCTTCCGACAGCGCGTCGAGGCCGAAGAAAGTGTAGGCGATCAGCGCGGTGAACAGCGGCGTCGCCCAACCGGTGGTCGAGATCAGGCCGATCGGCAGCAGCAGGCAGACGATATAGGCCGTGCGATGCACCAGCAGCGTGTAGGCGAACGGCAAGGGCGTACCGGCGATCCGCTCGCAGCCGGCCTGGATGGCCGCGACCGACGCGAGCCTCTCATCGAGGATACGAAAGCCGATCGTGTCGACGTCGCCCGCCAGGCGCTGCGCATTGGCACGCCGGCCCATGCGCCTGACCATCTCATCCGCCGGATTGGAAAAGGCTGCTGCCTTGTCCGCCTCCGCGTCGATGAAGGCACGGGCATCCTTCATGCTGTCGATCTTGCGCAACTGCCCGCGCAGGAAATGACAGAAGGCGAGCGCTTCCATCAGCAGGGCGCGCTGTTCGGTCTGGTCCGGGATGAGGCTGGTGGTGGCGCGTGCCAGGTTGCGCATTTCGAAGACCAGCGCGCCCCACAGCTTGCGCGCCTCCCACCAACGGTCGTAGGCGGCGTTGTTGCGGAACGAGAGATAGATCGACAATGTCACGCCGACCAGGCCGAAAGGCGTGATGTTGAAGACGCTGAAATCAAGCTGGAACCGGCGCGCCGCGGCCAGGATGATCGCGGAATAAAGCGCGAAGCCCAATATTTGCGGCAGAATGCGTGGCACGACCGAACCG
>NZ_RZPI01000842.1:0-2118 GCF_003998715.1 Mesorhizobium sp. M7A.F.Ca.CA.002.15.2.1 | reverse complement strand
TAGCCAAGTGACAGCAGCGCCGTCACCGTGATGAACAGCACCGAACCGGCAGCAACGACCGCACCCATCAACGGCCAGAACCAGCCGAGCAGCAACGTCGACCCGACCAGCATGACGACCGACGGCAGCAGTGCGATGAGGATGGTGTCGTTGAGCAGGTCGAGCGCCCACATGCCGCGCGTCACCTTGCGGACGGTCGAGCCGGCAAAGCTGTTGGCATGCCAATCGGTGGAAAAGCGCTGAACGCGATGGAAAGCATCGGCGGCGATGTCGGCCATCATCTTCAAGGTCAGCTCGACGATGCCCATGAACGCCAGGTTGCGCAACACGACGCCGGCCAGCGCCAGCGCCATCAACATCGAGAACGCCGTCAGCGCGGCATTCCAGGCAATCGCGTCGGCGGCGGCGCTGCTGGCGACGGCGTCGACCAGCCGGCCGGAATAGAGCGGCGTCAGCACATCGGCCAGCGTCGACAGCAGGAAGCTGGCCATGATGAGCGAAAGCCGCCACGGCTGGCGCCGCCAATGGGTAAGCGTGAAGCCAAGAACGCTGCGAAAGGCGCTCGCGCGCAAATCGATCTTGAAACGAGCCATGATGTCATTCGGGCACAAACGAGCCCGATCCCAGTAGGTCGAAAATTGAAGAAGCCGCGCAAGGGCCAATGATTGCCCGGAAGCGGAGTGGCATATTTGGCGTATCGCCCATAACCGGGCGGCGATCGGCATCGGCATAAGCCTGTGCTCGATCCGGCATCGGCACGAAGGGCAAACCTTCGCGGAGCGCCGGATGAGACCTAGGCTTCGCGGCCTCGCATTACCATGTGAAATACTGCCATTCGGACCTCCCGCAAGACAATTGCGGAGCGGTTCTTATAGAGACGCTCCGATGCACCGCCAAGACGGGCTGACGCCAAAAGCGTATCTGGTCCAACCACTGCGATTATTTTGCAACAATGGCGGGCAAGCCGCGCCTCATTCAGGAACGCGATCCAAGCGCATGTAGCGGCCATCGGTCGATGGCTTGAACCCGAGCTTTTCATACATGCCATGGGCATCGCTGGTCGACAGGCTCCAATGGAAAACGGTCCTGACCTCCGGATGATCGATCAGGGCCTGGACGAGCCGGCTTCCTATGCCCTGCCCGCGATTCTCCGGCCAGATGATGATATCGGCGAGATAGGCGAATACGGTGCGGTCGGTGATCGCCCGGCCGAAGCCGACTTGCCTGCCATCGACATAGGCGCCGACGCAAAGCGAGTTGGCAAAGGCGCGGCGATGGACTTCGTCAGTGCGTCCGGCGCCCCAATAGCTTGCCATCAACAGGTCCGATGTCGCACGGAAATCGATCCGTGACATGTCGAAGCTGATCTCACAATCGGGCATGGTTGTCTCCGGCCGCGCCGCGTGCGCTTTCGGTACCTAGCTGCGATCCCTGAAACGATTGGTGATGGGGTAGCGGCGGTCGCGGCCAAAATTCTTTTTCGTGATCTTCACGCCTGGCGCCGCCTGCCGTCGCTTGTATTCTGCGATGTAGAGCAGGTGCTCGATGCGCGTCACCGTCGCCCGGTCATGGCCGCGCGCTACGATGTCGTCGACACCCATCTCATTCTCGACCAGGCATTCGAGGATATCGTCCAGCACCGGATAGGGCGGCAGCGAATCCTGATCGGTCTGGTTCTCGCGCAATTCCGCCGACGGTGCCTTGTCGATGATGTTCTTCGGGATCACCTCGCCCGAGGGGCCCAGCGCACCCGGCGGCACGTGGCTGTTGCGCCAGCGCGACAGCGCGTAGACCTGCATCTTGTAGAGGTCCTTGATCGGATTGAAGCCGCCATTCATGTCGCCATAGAGCGTGGCATAACCGACCGACATCTCGCTCTTGTTGCCGGTGGTGACGACCATTGAGCCGAACTTGTTGGAGATCGCCATCAGGATGGTGCCGCGTGCGCGGCTCTGCAAATTCTCCTCGGTGATACCTTCCTTGGTGCCTTCGAACATCTGCGTCAGCGCGTGCAGGAAGCCCTCGACCGGCTCGAAGATGGGCACGATGTCATAGCGGCAGCCGAGAGCGCGGGCGCAATCCTCGGCATCTTTGAGCGAATCCTTCGAGGTATAGCGG
>NZ_RZPI01000841.1:0-2127 GCF_003998715.1 Mesorhizobium sp. M7A.F.Ca.CA.002.15.2.1 | reverse complement strand
GCACGAATATGTAGCCGACGCCAGCCACGTGGTAAGGCTTCCTGCCAACGCCTCCATCGACAACATCAAGGTCGACGGCCAAAACCTTGTACTCGAACAGGCCGACGGCTCGGTGATCGTGATCAAGGACGGCGCCCTGAACGTGCCGACCTTCATCATCGGCGACGTCGAGGTGCCGCGCGTTGCCTTGCTGGCGGCGCTGGAAGCCAGCCATGTCGATGTCGCCTTCGGCGCCGACGGTTCCATCTCGGCCGGCCCCGGCGGTTCGAATTCAAGCGCAGGCGGTGATTTCTCGGTTCCCCCCGGCGGCATCGGCGACGGGTTCGACCTGTCGGCATTGCTGCCGCCGACCGCCTTGCAGTTTGGGCTTCTGGATCGCCGCGAACTGTTCCCGTCCATCGTCGACAGGCCGGTTTCAGTGGTGGCCACGTCACTGCTTGCCCCGACCGAAGCGGCCAGTGAAACTGGCCTCGATGGCAACCAGACACAATCGCCTGGCAGCGACGCGCCAAGCAATTCCGAAACCTCAGGCATCGGAACGATCAGCATCGACGCACCGGATGGAATCGGGTCGATCGTTATCAACGGTGTCGCCGTCACCGGCGTCGGCCAGCAGATCCCGGGCCAGTTCGGCTATTTGGAGATCGTCTCCTACAATCCGAGCACGGGTGCTATCCAATACAATTACACGGTGACCGAATCGGTCACTCATCCCGAGCACACGAACGGGTTCGATCCCAACGACACGGTTCCGGACAATTTCAGCATCACTGTCACGGACGTCGACGGCGATTCGGCCAGCACCACCTTTGCCGTCGCCATCGTCGACGACGTGCCGACCGCGGTTGCCGATACGGACAGCGTGACGGAAGACGGCGTGACGGTCGCGGACGGCAACGTGATCACGGCCAGCGGCGGCGCGGACGCGAATGTGACGGACGGCGTCGCCGACGTTAAGGGCGCGGACGGGGCGACGGTAACGGGCGTCGAGGCAGGCACGGTCACATCGGCCTCGGGCCATGTCGGGTCGGCCGTGGCGGGCAGTTACGGTTCGATCACGATCGATGCGGACGGCCACTACAGCTACACGCTGAACAACGGCGCTGCGGCGGTCCAGGCGCTGACCACCGGCCAGCATCTGACGGACACGTTCACGTATACGCTGACCGATGGCGACGGCGACACCTCGACGACAACGGTCGAGATCACCATCAACGGCACCAACGACGTGCCGCAGGTCGTCGTTGACCAGGGCAACCCGGCCGGCGCGCATGATCAGGTCTATGAAGCAGGTCTGGCGGCGGGTTCGGCGGCCGGCGACGGCAGCACGGTTGCGACAGGCACCTTCACGGTGTCGGACGCCGACGGGCTCGACGACGTGCAGAGCGTCACCATCGGCGGCGTCACGGTTGCCATTGGCAGCCTTAACGGTTCGGTCTTCCAGGGCGACCACGGCACGCTGCTGATCACCGGCTACAACCCGGCAACCGGCGTTGCTGCCTATCAGTACACGCTGACCAGCCCGACCACGGACGTTCCGGCAGTCACCGAGACCGACAGCTTCTCGCTCACCGTCTCTGACGGCACCTCGTCGTCGGCCCCGGCAGCCATCGTCATCGACATCGTCGACGACATGCCCAATGCGGTCAACGACACCAACAGCATCAGCGAGGACGCGCTTTCGCCGGTCAACGGCAATGTGCTGACCAACGACCTGCATGCCAACAACCAGCCGGGCGCCGACACGCCGACGAGCTTCGTCAGCTGGGATGGCTCGACGACGGGCGCGCACGGCACCTTCGTGGCCAATCCCGACGGCACCTACACCTATACGCTCAACAACGCCGATCCGGCGGTGCAGGCGCTGGACGCCGGCCAGACGCTGACCGAGACCTTCAACTACACGATGAAGGATGCCGACGGCGACACCGATACGGCAACGCTGACCATCACCATCAACGGCACCAACGACGTGCCACAGGTCGTCGTCGACCAGGGCAACCCGGCCGGCGCGCATGACCAGGTCTATGAAGCAGGTCTGGCGGCGGGTTCGGCGGCCGGCGACGGCAGCACGGTTGCGACAGGCACCTTCACGGTGTCGGACGCCGACGGGCTCGACGACGTGCA
>NZ_RZPI01000840.1:0-2128 GCF_003998715.1 Mesorhizobium sp. M7A.F.Ca.CA.002.15.2.1 | reverse complement strand
GGATGCGTTCGACCATCTGGTCGACGCCTCGTGCGCTCGGATGCAGGCCGTCCTCGAGCTGCATGCCGGGCTGGCCGGCGACGCCGTCGAGAAAGAACGGGTAGAGCGCGACGTCGTATTTCTTCGCCAGGTCCGGGAAAATGGCGTCGAAGGCGCTCTGGTAGTCGGGACCGAGATTGGGTGCGGCGCGCATGCCGGCCAGAAGCACGGCAATCTTGCGCTGCTTCAGCTTGCTCAGCATCTCGTCGAGGTTCTTTTTGGTGATGTCGGGCGAGACGCCGCGCAGCATGTCGTTGGCGCCGAGTTCGAGGATGACCAGCTGCGTGCCGTCCGGCACCGACCAGTCAAGCCGCGCCAGGCCGCCGCTCGTCGTGTCGCCGGAGACGCCGGCATTGGCGACGGTCACGTCGTGGCCTTTGGCGCCAAGCGCTGCCTGCAGCCTGTCGGTAAAGCCCTGGTCGGGTCCAAGGCCATAGCCCGCCATCAGGCTGTCACCGAAGCCGACGATCTTGAACGGCTCGGCACGCGCCGACGACATGACGCCGCAAATGGCGAGGAAAACCACGAAGCCTGCGGCAATACTGCGTTTGAAAGACATGCGGCAGGCCCCATATGAGCTAGGAATTCTCCAGTCGACGGCTTCCGGCAAGCAGAGCCTTCATTCCCAGATATAGGACGATTTCATTTTGACAGAAGCCGTCATCGCGCTGAAAGACGTGTCCCTGACCCTTGGCGAGGGCGCTTCATCGGTCCATGTGCTGAAGGGGGTGAGCCTCGACGTGGCGACCGGCGAGGCGACCGGCATCGTCGGACCTTCGGGTTCCGGCAAGTCGACCTTGCTGATGGTCCTGGCAGGCCTGGAAAGGGTCGATTCGGGTACGGTCCGAATCGCCGGCGAGCTGCTCAACGGCAAAAGCGAGGACCAGATTGCTTCGTTTCGTGGCCGAAACATTGGCATCGTGTTCCAGTCCTTCCATCTCATTCCCAACATGACGGCGCTCGAAAATGTCGCGGTGCCGCTGGAACTGGCCGGCCATTCCGATCCGTTCGCGGTGGCGGCGCGCGAGCTGGCGGCGGTTGGCCTCAGCGACCGCGTCACCCACTATCCCGGCGAATTGTCGGGCGGCGAGCAGCAGCGCGTGGCGATCGCCCGCGCATTGGCGCCGTCGCCGCGCATCCTGATCGCCGACGAGCCGACCGGCAATCTGGACCAGGCGACCGGGCGGCAGGTCGCCGACCTCCTGTTTGCGAAGGCGGCCGAGCGCGGCATGACGCTGGTGCTGGTGACGCATGATCCGGCGCTCGCGGCACGCTGTTCGCGCCAGGTTTCGATGCACTCGGGCCGGATCGAGGCACCGGCGCCGGTCAAGGTGACGGCCTGATGCCGCTGTCCCGGACGTTGAGGCTCGCTGTCCGCTTCTCGCTGCGCGAGATGCGCGGCGGCCTGTCCGGTTTCCTGATCTTCCTCGCCTGCATCGCGCTCGGCGTCGCGGCCATCGGCGGCGTCAACTCGGTGGCGCGTTCGATCACCGCCGGTGTCGCCAATCAGGGCCAGACGCTGCTTGGCGGCGATCTTCGCTTCCAGATCAACCAGCGTGACGCCAGTCAGGCGGAGCGCAGCTTCCTTGACGGGCTCGGCACGGTTTCGCGGACCGCCAGCATGCGTTCGATGGCGCGTCTCGCCGACGGATCCGACCAGGCGCTGGTCGAGGCCAAGGCGGTCGACCATGTCTATCCGCTCTATGGCACGCTGGAGACCGAGCCGGCGCTGTCGAAACAGGAACTGTTCGGCGAAGAGTTCGGCGTCTTCGGTGCGGCAGCGCCCGATCTTCTGTTCGAGCGGTTGCACGTCAAGCTTGGCGACCGGCTGAAGCTCGGCACCGCTACTTTCGAACTGCGCGCCAAGCTGGTCGCCGAACCGGATGCCGTGTCCGACGGCTTCGGCTTCGCGCCGAGGCTGATGATCTCGACCGAAGGGTTGGCGGCCACTGGACTGATCCAGCCGGGCAGCCTGGTCGAGAATGCCTACAAAATCCGGCTGCCGGCGGACGCCGACGAGGCAAGGCTCAAGGCCATCCAGGATCAGGCCGCCACGGATTTTCCGGAAGCCGGCTGGTCGATCCGCACG
>NZ_RZPI01000083.1:0-12141 GCF_003998715.1 Mesorhizobium sp. M7A.F.Ca.CA.002.15.2.1 | reverse complement strand
GATGGCGTAGCCGCCATTGCCGCCGCCACCGCCGACCGACTGGATCAGAATGCCATGCGCGCCGTCGCCGCCGTTTCCATCGACGCCGGTCTTGATGACGCCGCCAATATTGCCGGTCGCCGTATCGCCCTGGCCGCCACCGCTTGCCTTGCCACCGATCGACACGAGACCGATGGCGCCGCCGCCATCGCCGCCGCCGCCGCCCACCGACTCGACCAGCATGCCGATGGCGCCCAGGCCACTGGTGGTGATGTTGCCGGTGTTGGTCCCCGTGGCTGCCCGGCCGTCATTGCCATCCGTACCCGCGCCGCCACCGCCGAACAGACCTAGACCGCCACCGCCGTCGCCGCCGCCACCGCCCACCGACTGCACGACCATGCCGCTGGCAAAATCTCCCCGAGTTGTGATGGTCCCGGAATTTATCCCCTCGGCATTGCCGCCGATTGTCGGCACGCCCCCATTGCCGCCGTTACCCACGATACCGAAACCACTTGCACCATCACCGGCAACGCCGCCCGCCGACCGCACAAGCATACCCTTCGAGAAAGCCCCGTCCGTGGAAATGGAGCCGGCATTATCGCCTTTCGCGTCACCGCCGAAACCGCCATTGCCGCCATTGCCACCCTTGCCGGCACCGATCGCAGCGCCCAAGCCGCCATTGCCGCCGCGCCCTCCGCTGGAATTGACGGTGATGCCGTTCGAATTGACCCCGTGCGTGATGATATTGCTTTCGATCGTAGTGGTCACGGTCGCCGTGCCGCCATCGCCACCCCGCCCGCCGACGCCGCCCTTACCGCCTACCGCGATGGCGAATGCCCATGCGCCGTTACCACCATCCCCACCGCTGGCGTCGCCCGATATGCCGGGAGCATTGTCCCCCGATGTTTCGAGGGCGCCAGATGCGTTGTTTGTTATATCGACGGTTCCGCCCTTGGCGCCATCGCCGCCTTTACCACCCTTGATCTCCACAAAAGGCGGGACGGCTGTTGCATGGACAGCCGAGCCGCCATCGCCGCCGCGCCCACCCCGGGCGCTGCCAACGAAAGCGGCCTCCCCGGAGGTCGTGCGGCCGACACTATTCGTTCCCGTAGCCGGCGCCACCGGCGAATGGCCATCTCCGGCGTCAGCAGTACCGATTCCGTCATCACCATTGTCGCCCGGTGCACCATCCGTATTGATGGACAATTGCTGCGCATGGGCCGGAGATTGAGCGTAAGGAAAGACCAGCCCCACCAGTGCCGTAGCGCAAAGCAATCGAGCTATCCGTTTGGGCAGAGTGGCGAGACATTGATTCGGCCGGCCGGGCAAACCCTTCTGAGTCGCCGCGGCATCACGAAGAACTTCCTCAGAACATGCCCTGGCTGAACCGTCGTCGGCCGATGCGCACGACAATACGGCAACGCGCTCTGTGAACAAAGCCATGCACTTACCCCCCATTTTACGGGGGCGCGCCTCAATGCCTGCTTGAGTCCGACGCCACCGCTATGCTCTGCTCATGCAATTGCAATAAGGATGCCGGCACTGTGCAATAAGGTTCAATGCATTAAAACAGGGCATCCGTATTCCCACTTGCGGAGCTCTGACTCAATTAGAATACATTAACTTATGCCGGATGAAACCAAAAATTTACGTGGGGAACACTGACCAAAGCCACCGACGTTTCATAGTCATCATATGATGACTATCTGCCGTTTCGCGGCCGAAATCGCAGAACAAAGCGATTGGACCGCCCGATTTCGTGATACTCGACCCGCTGGCCATGGCATCGACGCGCAAACGCCCTATATCAAAGGACAGAGTTTTTGCGCGGGAATGAACGGATGTCGGCACTTCGGCCATCAACGATCTTCACAGTGGCAATGCTGGCCACGGCAGTGCTGGCGGGCGTTTGCCTGCCGGCTTCCGCGCAAGCGCTCAATCCCGCTACCGGCAACAATGCGCTGATCCGGCAGAACGACCTGCAAATCCTGCAAAACAGGATACAGCGGCAGCAATATCAACAGCAACAGCAGCAGAATCGCGCCCAGGACCGCCAGATCTTTCAGCAACCGCCACCGGTCGTGCAGCAGCTCAAGCCAAGCTGCCAGACACAGATAATCGGCACCACCGCCGTGAGCAATTGCCGCTGACATCAAGGCCTTTTTCGTTTATTTAGCCGACTTATGTATTTCGAGTGTCGTTGGCACATGCGAAAGTTTTGGTTTTGCAACGACGCCTTGTCGCGCTATGCGGCATTGCATCGACTGGATTGACGAATGGCAGCCACCAAGAAAAAGGCCGTACGCAAGGCAAAGAAGGGCGAGAGAATCCGCCAGGTGGCGGCTATTCCCTTCCGGCTGACCGCGCGTGGCGATATCGAGGTGATGCTGGTCACGTCGCGTACCACCAGGCGCTTCATCGTCCCCAAGGGCTGGCCGATGAAGGGCAAGAGCGGACGCAAGGCGGCCACCATCGAGGCGCAGGAGGAAGCCGGCGTGCTCGGCAAGACGCTGAAGCAGCCGGCGGGCACCTATTCCTACTGGAAGCGGCTGGCAAATCGCTTTGTCCGCGTCGACGTCATCGTCTACCTGCTCGAGGTGAGCGAGGAACTGGCCGACTGGCAGGAAGCCAAACGACGCCAGCGGGCCTGGCTGGCGCCAGCCGATGCGGCCATGCTCATCGACGAGCCGGATCTTTCAACGTTGGTGAAGACGCTGAAGATCCCTGTGCAGGTGGACCAGGCGTAGAGCCTCACTCGCCGGGGTCATCGCTTTCGGGAAACGGCCGCACCGGCGTGCCGGTATAGGCCCACAGCCACTCGCGCGGCAGCGGCCCCTTGTTTCGCTCGGCCTGCTGCGACTGCTCCCAGGCATGCGCCAGGATGCCGACCGAGCGCGACAGCACGAAAAGCCCTCGCGTCAGCGGCGGCGGAAAACCGAGTTCGCCATAGATGACGGCGGTGGCGCCATCGATGTTGAGGGGTATTTTTTTCCCCTTGCGGCGTTCGACATCCGCCTCGACCGCTTCGGCGATATCGGCGAAACGCCCATTGACGGCACCGCGTGCGGCAAATTCGCGGGTCAGTTCCAGCAAGCGCGGCGCGCGCGGGTCGACGGGATGGAAGCGATGTCCGAGCCCCGGCACATAGCCCTTCTCCTCGGCGAAGAACCGGTCGAGCCGCGCCGAGACCGCCTCATTCAGCGTCATCCCGGCATCAATCGCCACGGCAATGTCACCATAAAAGGAAAGCGCCTGCTCGCCGGCGCCTCCATGCACGTCGCCGAGAACGTTGATGGCCGAGGCCATGGCGCTGTTGATACCGACGCCGCAGGTTGCAGCCATGCGCGCGATGGCAATCGATGGCGCCTGCGGTCCATGGTCGACGGCGGCAGCCAAGGCAATGCCGAGCAATTCTGCCTGGTCCTCGCTGGGCAGTTCGCCGCGCAGCATCAGCCAGATGACAGCCGGAAAGCTGACGCGGCCGATCAGATCCTGGATCTCGTAGCCACGCAGCCGGATGACACCTGGCCGCATCTCGATGATGTCGGTCTGCCACCATTCCTCGCCGCGCTCACGGCCCGTCTTCTTCTCCGTGCCGCTCATGCGCGTGCCTTTGTCCTGGTGCGGGGCGGCAGGTCGGCGAACACCTCGCTCATATGTTCGCCGAGCGCCGGCGGCGGCTTTGTCGGCAAGGGCGCCTCGCCATCGACCATGAAGCCGCCGCGCAAAACGGTCAGCGGCTTCTTCATGCCAGCCACATCGTCGAAATGCGCGGTCACCTGGCGCTCGAGGACTTGGGGCTCGGCCAGCACTTGCGGGATCGTCAGCACCCTGCCGGCAGGCACGCCGGCGCGATTGAGCGTCTCTTCCCAGGCCGCCGCCGAGGCGCCCGCCAGGGCGTCCTCGATCTCGACTTTAAGCGCCGCACGGTTGCGCTTGCGCGTCTCGCGCTCTGCATAGCGGACATCGGAAGCCAATTCCGGCCGGCCGATCAGCCGGCACAGCGCCACGAACTGCTCCTGCTTGTTGGCAGCGATGTTGATGAGCCCGTCGCCGGTGCGAAACGCACCGGAGGGTGCCGCCGTCATGTTCTCGTTGCCCATCGGCATGGGGTCGATACCTGCGGTCAGATAGTTGGAAACCGGCCAGCCAAGTGCGGAAAGTATGCATTCGAGCATCGAAACGTCGAGAAAGGCACCCTCGCCGCTCGTCTTCTGCCGCACCAGCGCCGAGGCGATGGCGAACGCGCCGACCAGTCCGCCAAGCGTATCGGCGACGGGATAGCCGACCCGCAGCGGCGCCGCTTCCGGTGTGCCGGTGATGCTCATGATCCCAGACAGGCCCTGGATGATCTGGTCATAGGCGGGATTGTCGCGCATTGGCCCGGTCTGGCCGAAACCCGATATCGCGCAATAGACGAGGCCCGGACGGACCGTCTTCAGTGCCTCGTAGCCAAGCCCCAGCCGATCCATCACGCCGGGGCGGAAATTCTCCACCAGTGCGTCGGCGCTGGCCACCAGATCGAAAAAGCGCTCGCGATCGGCTTGCTTCTTGAGGTCGAGCACAACCGACCGTTTGCCGGCGTTCTGAGCCAGGAACGAGGCGCCCATGCCGGCGCTGTTCAGCTTTGCCGAGCCGCCGAGCTGGCGGGCGAGGTCGCCGCCTTGCGGCGCCTCGACCTTGATCACGTCGGCGCCCAGCAGCGCCAGCTGATAGGCACAGTAGGGACCGGCCAGGACATTGGTCAGGTCGAGGACGCGAATACCGGAAAGCAGTTCTGTCATGGCATCAGGGATCGATCAGGCATCGCCGGGCACATGCTCCGGTCCGCGCCGACGACGATGCTCGATGAAGGCCCAGATATGCGGGCCGGCGAGACCGATGAAGGCGAGCGTCAGCAGTGTCAGCGACAGTTTGTGGGTGTAGAACACGGACCAGTCGCCATTCGAGATAGTCATCGCCCGGCGGAACTGGGTTTCGGCGAGCGGCCCAAGGATCATGCCGATGATGACAGGCGCGGTCGGAAAATCGAACCGCCGCATCAGGAAACCGGCGGCCCCCAGCAGATAGAGGATGACGAGGTCGATGGGCGATTGCGAAATGCCATAGGTGCCGACCGTGGCGAACACCAGGATGCCGGCATAGAGCTGCGGCGCCGGGATTTTCAGCAGCCGCACCCACAGCCCGATCAGCGGCAGGTTGAGGATGACCAGGATGACGTTGGCGATGAACAGGCTGGCGATCAGCCCCCAGACGAGGTCGCCCTGGGTCGTCAAAAGCAGTGGTCCGGGATTGATGCCGTAGCTCTGGAACGCCGACAGCATGATCGCCGCCGTCGCCGAGGTCGGCAGGCCAAGCGTCAGCATCGGCACCAGCACGCCGGCTGCGGACGCATTGTTGGCGGCCTCGGGGCCGGCAACGCCTTCGATGGCGCCGACCGTGCCGAACTCCTGCTTGTGCTTCGACAGCTTCTTTTCGATGGCATAGGACAGGAAAGTCGGGATTTCGGCGCCGCCCGCCGGCATGGCGCCGATCGGGAAGCCGATCGCGGCGCCGCGTAGCCAGGGTTTCCACGAACGCCCCCACTCGGCCGCCGTCATGTAGAGCGAGCCCTTCAGCGGCACGATCTCGTCCTTGCCGGCATAGCGGCGCGAGGCCATGTACAGCGTCTCGCCGACCGCAAACAGGCCAACGGCGGCGATGATGACGTCGACGCCGTCGAGCAGTTCGGTCATGCCGAAGGTGAAGCGCGGCTGGCCGGTCTGCAGGTCGACGCCGATCATGCCGATGACGAAGCCTGCGAACAGGCTGGTCAGGCCGCGAACGGAAGACGAGCCGAGCACCGCCGAGACGGTGATGAAGGCCAGCACCATCAGCGAGAAATATTCGGCCGGACCGAAGGCCAGCGCGAATTTGACCACCACCGGCGCCAGGAAAGCGACGCCCATCGTGCCGATCGTGCCGGCGACGAACGAGCCGATCGCCGAAGTGGCGAGGGCTGCACCGCCGCGGCCGGAACGCGCCATCCTGTTGCCTTCCAGCGCGGTGACGATGGTGGCGCTTTCGCCGGGCGTGTTGAGCAGGATCGACGTCGTCGAGCCGCCGTACATGGCGCCGTAATAGATGCCGGCAAACAGGATGAAGGATGCCTCCGGCGCCACCTGATAGGTGATCGGCAAAAGCAGCGCGATGGTCAGCGCCGGCCCAAGACCGGGCAGCACACCGATGGCGGTACCAAGCGTGGTGCCGAGCAGGCACCACAGAAGGTTGACCGGGGTGAAGGCGACCGAGAAGCCATGTGCCAGATGTCCGAGCGTTTCCATGGCGTCAGCCCCTCAACATGGTGATGAACGCATCGATGACCGTGTTCAGCTGGTTCTCGATGAAACCGGCACCGATGTTGACGCCGAGCGCCCTGGCGAAGCCGAAATAGGCGGCCAGCGCCAGGATAAGGCCGAGCACGACGTCCCGCAGCGTACGCTTGCTGCCGAAGCCGTAGCAGACGAGCACGAACATGATGACGGATGCCGCCGTGAAGCCGAGCGGTTGGATGAGCAGCAGATTGGCGATCAGGCCGATAACGACGAAGCCCATTGCCTTCCAGTCGGTCGGCGTCTCCTTTTCCTCCTCCGGCTGCCAGCCGCCGCGAAGCGCGGCAAGGATGAGCAACAGCGAAAGTACCACCAGGCCAACCATGGTAAGGTAGGGAAAGACGGTCGGGCCGACCTTGGAGTAGAGCGGCGACACCGGGATCGCCAGCGTCTGCCAGGCGACGGCGCCGGCGCAGGCCAGGAGCCCGATGCCTATCAACAATTCCGGCACGGCAAGCCGCGACGGCGCCGCCTGCTGGTCGCTGGTGCTCATGATTGTCCTCCCCAGGAGAGCTGGCCAAGTATGGTTGGCGGAAATGCCCGGCGCCGCATGCTTGCTCCCCACCGCAGGGTCATGCCGGCTTGCATTTCATGCGAGAAGGGGCGACCTGCGCCGCCCCTATGACGATGGATCAGGCGAGCCCGAGATCCTTCAGGATCGCCTCGATGCGGGCTGAATCCTCGGTGACGAACTTCGCATAGTCGTCGCCGGTGAGCAGGATCGGCGTCCAGTTGCGGTTCTTGCATTCGGTCGCCCACGCGTCGCTCTTGGCCATGGTCTCGATCAGGGTGATCATCGCTGCCTTGTCGGCGTCGGAAATACCCGGCGGTGCGAAGACGCCGCGCCAGTTGAACAGTTCGACATCGATGCCGGCCTCCTTCAGCGTCGGCGCATCGATGCCGTCCTGGCGCTTGTCTGCCGAGATGGCGAGCAGCCGCAGCGCGCCCGCCTTGACCTGCTCGGAGAACTCGCCAAAGCCGGAGATGCCGGCCGCGACCTGGTTGCCGAGCAGCGCCGACAACGCCTCACCGCCGCCGGCGAACGGCACGTAGGACAGGTTTGTCGCCGGCACGCCGACAGTCTTGGCAATCAGGCCGAACAGGATGTGATCGGAACCGCCTGCGGAGCCGCCGGCGACAGGAACCTTTGTCGGATCGGCCTTGAGCGCGGCGACGAAATCAGCGGCCGTCTTGAACGGCGACTCCGCCGGCACGACCAAGGCCTCGAACTCGCCGGTAAGGCGGGCGATCGGGGTGACCTGCGTCAGATTGTTGGCGGCCTTGTTGGCAATGATGGCGCCAACCATGACCATGCCGGCAACCATCAGGGAATTGCCTTTGCCGTTCCACTGGCTGATGAATTGCGGCAGCCCGACAGTCCCGCCGGCGCCGCCGACATTGGTGATCTGCGAACCCGAGATGAGCTTTTCACTGCGCAGCACCTGGTCGATCGTGCGCGCCGTCTGGTCCCAGCCACCACCCGGTGCGGCAGGCACGAAGAGCTGTATCTGGGGCGCGCCTTCGGCCAAAGCGGGAGAAAGATGCGACGTCATCAGCCCGGCACCCACGGCTGCGGTGCTCATCAAAAATCTGCGTCTGTCCAGCATGGGATTCCTCCAAATCACGACACCTCCTCCGGTGCCCGCCAAAACGCGCCTGCATCCAGACCCGTCATCGATTTCAAGCAGATGTTACGGAGTTCTGTCAACGGAAACGATATTCTACTGGACAGAACGATTTGGCGGCGCGACACAGTCGCGTCGCTCGGCTTTCTTCAAACTGGAACCGCCATGGATTCGCCAAGCAAATCGGCAGATGCGGAAATCGACCGCGCCGAAGGTGTTGCAGCACTCGATCGGGCGATTGCCATCCTCGATGCCTTCAGCACGGAGGACCGGTCGCTCAGCCTAGCCGAAATCGCGGCGCGCACCGGCCTCTACAAGAGCACCATCCTGCGGCTTGCGAATTCCCTTTTGCGCGGACGATTGCTCGAGCGCCTCGACAATGGGCGCTACCGCGTCGGACCCGCGACGTTTCGGCTCGGTGCGCTCTACCAGCGTTCGGTCGTGGCGGTCGACATCCTGCTGCCGATCATGCGCGATCTTTCCGAGCGAAGCTGGGAAAGCGTTGCCTTCTACGTTCGCTCGGGCGATGTCCGCACCTGTCTTTACCGCGTCGAATCCAAGCACCCGATCCGCTACACGATACGCGAAGGCGACGTATTGCCTTTGCTGCTCGGCTCGGGCGGCCGCGTGCTCGCAGCGTTTTCGGGCCAGCAGGGCGAACCCTACGAGACCATCCGCAAGACCTGCAACTGTCTCGCCGTCGGCGACCGCGACCCCGAGACCGGGGGCGTGTCGGCGCCGGTATTCGGGCCAGGGGGCGTCCTGCTCGGCGCCTTGACCCTGGCTGGACCAAGCACGCGCGTCGACGCGGCCTTTCTGCAGCGCATGAAGCGTCCGCTGCTCGAGGCAGCGGCCCGCGCCACCCGCGCCTTCGGCGAGGACGCCTCAATGCTCGAGCAGGCAAGCCTGGCAGCGGACGCCCTGCCGTAGAATGCGGCCTGATTGGAAGGCTCGCCCAGTTCAACTTGACCAGAACCACACGGCGGTTCTTGGCGCGGCCCGCTTCGTCATCGTTGCTGGCGACAGGTGCCATCATGCCGGCGCCCGCAGCGGTCAGCCGCGCCGCTCAGGTCACCGCGCCAGCAGGATAGTCGGAGCGTCGTGATAGGTGGTCTTTACCACTTCCCGGTAACCGCACTTGGCAGCCACCCTCAGCGAAGCGCCATTTTCCGGATCGATGATACAGACGGTCTTCTCGCGCCCGAAAATCACTTCGCCCCATGCCAGGACGCGGCCAACCACCTCGGTGGCGAAGCCCGCCCCGTGCACGGCCGGAACCAGCGCCCACCCGGCCTCGGGAATGCCTTCGATCGATGGTTCCATGTCGCGCTTCAGATCGTGAAACCCGGCCTCGCCGATGAAGCGCCCGGTCGCCTTCTCCTCGATCGCCCAGAAGCCATAGCCAAGCAACGACCACAGGCCGGCGTGACGCAGGAAGCGCATCCAGCTTTCTTCGCGCGTGCGCGGCTTGCCGCCGATGAAGCGGGTGACGACGGGATCGGTCCACATCGCGGCATAGGTGTCGAAATCATCCAGGCGGTGTGCCCGCAGGATGGTTCGCTTCGTTTCGATGACAGGAGCACTGGTCGCTTGCGGATTGTTCATGGGATCTGCCTCGCACGGATCGCCAGCGCTTAGCAAATCGCCGGTGCTGCGCAAGGGGCCAGGGCAACACGGCCCATCATCCAGGCGCCGCTATGGGAATTTTGCGCGACGATGTTATTTTTCACCGCAGGCTGATTCAACACCCGCCAGCGCGACCTTTTTTCAGGCGCGCATTGGTGGCGTCAAACCCAGGGAAAAGAGCATGGATACCACCGATCTTGTGCTTGCGATCTTCCATCATCTGCTGGTGTTTTCGCTGGCGGGGATCATCGGCGCCGAATTCGTCCTGATCCGCGGCGATCTGGGTGCTGCGACGCTCAAGAGGCTCGCCGGCATCGACCGCCATTACGGCGTCATCGCCGCGCTGATCATCGTCGTCGGCATCGGCCGCGTCTTCTATGGCCTCAAGGGCTGGGAATTCTACGTCTACAACTGGGTGTTCTGGGCCAAGATAGCGGCGTTCGGCGCTGTCGGCCTGCTGTCGATCA
The DNA here is from genome assembly GCF_003998715.1 of Mesorhizobium sp. M7A.F.Ca.CA.002.15.2.1. Classification (NCBI taxonomy): domain Bacteria; kingdom Pseudomonadati; phylum Pseudomonadota; class Alphaproteobacteria; order Hyphomicrobiales; family Phyllobacteriaceae; genus Mesorhizobium; species Mesorhizobium sp. M7A.F.Ca.CA.002.15.2.1. The sequence goes on along the minus strand of NZ_RZPI01000083.1, from coordinate 2,073 downwards.
TCCCGACCGTCCGCTTCATATCCTGGAACAGGCAGGCGAGCGGCAATGCCTCGTTCCAGGTGCCGGCGACCGAACTTGCGTCCGTGAAGACCTATATCCGCGCCGAAGCTTTCATCTTCCTGCTCATCCCGGTCTTCGCCGCGGCGATGGCGCGCGGCTACGGCTACTAGGGTGGCGATCACCCTCCGACATTATCCACCCATCGAGTGCGGATGTTTGCGGATATCGGCAGTTTGCCGCCCAGTTGCTATTTGCTAGCTTGCCCTAGTTGTTGCTTCATGCGCAGCCGGTGTTGAGAGGAGATCCGCGCGGCGTTGGAGATTCATATCCCGGGAGGAGATCACGATGAGAAGATTTGTCGCCGCTCTGGCTGCTGCCGCGGCCGTCACGCTTTATGGGTTCGCGGCCAGCGCGCAGACCTATCCTGAACGAACCATCACCGTTGTGGTACCGTTTGCCGCCGGCGGTCCGACCGACACGGTCACGCGCCTCGTCGCCGAAGCGATGTCGAAGGATCTCGGCCAGCAGGTCATCGTCGAGAATGTCGGCGGCGCCGGCGGAACGCTGGGTGCCGGCCGCGTCGCCAACGCCGAGCCTGACGGCTATACGCTGCTGCTCCATCATATCGGCATGGCGACAAGTGCGACGCTGTACAGAAAGCTCGCCTACGACACGCTGAACGCCTTCGAATATGTCGGCCTCGTCACCGAGGTGCCGATGACCATCGTCGGCCGCAAGGACCTGGAGCCGACCGATCTCAAGGGGTTGGTGGAGTACGCCAAGGCCAACAAGGATTCCATAACCGTCGCCAATGCCGGCATCGGTGCGGCCTCGCATCTGTGCGGCATGCTGTTCATGAGCGCCATCAAGACGCCGCTGGTCACCGTGCCCTACAAGGGCACCGGCCCGGCCATGACCGATCTCCTCGGCGGTCAGGTCGACATCATGTGCGACCAGACGACCAACACCACCAAGCAGATCCAGGGCGGCACCATCAAGGCCTATGCCGTCACCTCGCCGGAGCGCCTCGATGTGCTGAAAGACGTCCCGACGACGGTGGAAGGCGGCCTTCCCGAAGTGCAGGTCGGCATCTGGCACGGTCTCTATGCACCCAAGGGCACACCGGCCGGGATCACCGAACGCCTGTCGAAATCGCTTCAGGTCGCGCTGAAGGACCAGAACGTCGCGGCCCGCTTCGCCGAACTCGGCACCAAGCCATCGCCCGAGGCCGATGCGACGCCCGCCGCACTGAAGGCCAAGCTGGAAAGTGAGATCGCGCGCTGGAAGCCGATCATCGAAGCCGCCGGCCAGTATGCCGACTGAGGTTTGAACAGGGGCGCCACCGGCGCCCCTGTTCGCTCGGCATCCGCTACGCACCGCGGCTTGGGAGAACCATCATGAAACCTTTCGCGATCGACAGGGCCAACGGCCTGTGCGCCGCCCTGTTCATCGGTTTCGGCGCATGGTTCGCGCTGCAATCGCTCGGCCTCGAAATCGGCACCGCGTTGCGCATGGGGCCAGGCTATTTTCCGCTGGTCCTGGCGATCGTGCTGGTCCTGCTTGGCGCCGTCATTCTCGTCCAGGCTGTACGCGTCGAGGGCGAAGCGGTCGGGCATATTGCGTGGCGCGGCATGCTGCTCATCCTGCCTGCTCCGATCTTCTTCGGCCTGACGGTGCGCGGCCTCGGATTCATCCCGTCGATCTTCCTGACGGCGCTGATCGCGTCGTTTGCCAGCCGCTGCATGAAGCCGTTGACCGCGCTCGTGCTGTCGGCCGGCCTGACATTGTTTGCATTCCTTGTCTTCAGCTACGCGCTCGGCCTGCCGTTCCGCCGCTTCGGCCCGTGGCTGGCCCCGTGGTTGGTGTCGTAAGGCGATGAGCATGGATCTGCTCGACAACCTTGCGCTCGGCTTTTCGACGGCGACGTCGCTGACCAACCTCGGTTTCTGCCTGATCGGCGTCCTTCTCGGCACGCTGATCGGCGTCCTGCCCGGCATCGGCGCCACCGCGACCATCGCCATGCTTTTGCCCATCACCTTCCAGATCGGCGACCCGGTTTCCTCCCTCATCATG
>NZ_RZPI01000839.1:0-2132 GCF_003998715.1 Mesorhizobium sp. M7A.F.Ca.CA.002.15.2.1 | reverse complement strand
CCGGGTTTACGGATAAACCGATGCCAAGGTTGTCGATCAGTTTGTTGGGTGCGTTGCTGGGCTTCTGCCTGGTCACTGCCGCTGTCGGACAATCGGACGCAAAGGCGACGCTCACAACCCGGAGCGAACGGTGCGCCAATCTCAGCCACCAATTTGATGAAGCCCTCGAAACCCATGCCACGGCAACGCAGGTCACCGCGGCAAAGGCACTTCAGAGAAAGGGCAACCGGTACTGCGCCGCCAAGAAACAGGCACAGGGCATCCGGATGCTCGCCAATGCTTTGAAGCTGCTTGGAGTGACGCCGAACGACCCGGTTCAGTAACGCTCCGAAACTTGACCCGCATAAAAAGGAAACGAAGCCATGAAAAAGTCCATCCTCTCCGCAACCGGTCTCGCCGTCGCTCTCGCTTTCGCGATGCCGGCTCTCGGCAACGCCGCCGCCACCACGACCGCTGCTCCGGCTGCTTCGACGACCACCGCTCCGGCGACTGCCGCTCCGGCCAAGGCTGCTCCGAAGAAGGTCGTCAAGAAGACCGTCAAGAAGCACAAGAAGGCTGCTGAGAAGGCCGTCAAGAAGGACGCCCCGAAGACCTGATAAGGTCCGGCATAAAATGCCGGCCTGTTGACCAAGGCCGCTCCAGCTGGTTTCGGTTGGAGCGGCCTTCTTCCTGTCCGAGCCGCTGAAGCCCTGACATTGGCGATGCAGCGGTCGATGGGTTCAACTGATCTTTGGCGAAGTCTGGCACCGGCAGCTTCCGCCTCGACTGACACTTAACCCGTTTGCAACGCCGGCCGTGTAGGACAATCCGCATGAAGAAGCGGCTTTCGTCCATTTTGCGCTCGATGGTGATCGGCGGTCTGGTTGCCACCGGCCTCGCCAGAGTGCTTATCCTGTTCACCGCCAGCCCGGTCCCCGATCCGGCCAGCGGACGCACCGAGCCTTCGCTGTTCGCTCCGGCGATTTCCACCAACTGGGACTACATAACGCCGGCACAGACCTGGCTGCTGGTCGTGCTGACCGGCGCGACGTTGATCTGCGTCGCCGCGTGGCTGATCGCGACCTGGCTGGAACGCCGGGCGGATGCCGGCGGAAACCGTTTTCGGTCCGATATACCGCCCGCTGCGGCCGTGCGGCAGATTCCCGGCCGTCGCATGTTCGGCCGCCAAGGCCGTTGAACGGCAACCGACACTTTCCCACATGATTATGAATGGCCGCGTCGGCGGACACCGGTTTCGCGCGTCGATCAAAATGGACGACCGTTTTCACCGGTGCCAGAATGGCGGTCACATCGCTTACGCAAAACTGTCGGTTCCGATGCCTGAAATTACCACAAAACCGCGTACCCAGATCAAGCCGCAAGTCGAACGGCCAAAACTCTACAAGGTCATCCTCATCAACGACGATTTCACGCCGCGCGAATTCGTGGTGACGGTGCTGAAGGGCGAGTTCAAACTCAGCGAAGACCAAGCGCACCGGGTGATGATCACTGCGCATCGGCGTGGCGTCTGCGTCGTCGCCGTGTTCACCAAGGATGTCGCCGAGACCAAGGCGACGCGCGCCACCGATGCCGGCAAGGCCAAGGGCTATCCGCTGATGTTCACGACGGAGCCGGAGGAGTAGAGCAGGGGGCTTTCCCTTCTCCCACAACAAGGGAGAAGGGAAAAGAGCGCCGCGCTACCGTCCCTCGCGGTACCACATCGAACCCATTGCCAGAAGCAGCAGGCCGAGGCCGAGGAAGCCGCCGAACAGCGGCACGCGCGAGACGGCTTTGAGCACGCTGTCGTCTGTCGTGCGCAGGCCGATCCAGTCGCTGCCGGATGCGGCACCAGCCGAGCGCACCGGCACGATGGAAGGCAGCGTCACGTCGCTGCCAAGGCCTGTGGAAGACGCCAGCCGGCGCACGCTGCCGCCGGTGGCTTCCGCCGGCGCCTTCAGCCGGTTTTCGGTGGAAATGACGTCGGCGAATTCCGGTGCGTTGACCGGCCCGACATGGGCGAGCGCGGTGAGGTCGCCATTGGCGACCTGGTAGAGCCCGATCTCGCTGGTCTCGACGCTGCCGAGGAAGACCCCGGGCTCGGCTTTGTCGAGCTTGACCGTCAAGGTTTTGCCGGACGGAGTGATGATCTGCGC
>NZ_RZPI01000838.1:0-2137 GCF_003998715.1 Mesorhizobium sp. M7A.F.Ca.CA.002.15.2.1 | reverse complement strand
GACAGGGCCGAAGAGCGTAACCAGACAGGAGGGTCGGCAGTTCCTCGGCAAATTGCACGGCATTGATCGGCTCACGGTGGGTGCGATGCGACGATGAATGCTGGACGGGGGGCTCGAACCTTCTTTTCGCAAGAGCATCGAATGCTCGCGCAAAGGGGTCGAGTACAAGGTGAGGCAGGCCGGGCCATTTACGGTGCAGTGCGGCGGCGGCCATTCCCGCCGGCCGGAAGACATATGTCCATCCCAGACAATGCACCGGCAGGAGTTGATACTTCATCGGGCGCGCGAAGGCTAAGGATGTCCGGTTGGCCGAATCGGTCAGCTGCAGATCGAATTCGCCTTGATGCAATGCCCGCAGCAATTGCGGTCCGGCCGAGCCGTCATCGGTGCCGGGGTCGGCCATGAGCGGCCCGATGATCGCCGCATTCAATGGCGCACCATTGAGCTCGTAGCGGGCTTTCAAAACGCCGAGGAACCCACCCAGGCGGCCCTGCCGGTTGATCTGGACAAGAGCGTTGCTTTCACCGGAGTGGCCGGCAGGGTCGAGATAAATCTCTCTCATATACGCGGCCGTTTCGGCGATCGCGCGATCGAGGAGGTGACGGCGCCGCCGGCGAAACTTCGTCAGGAAGAGTGCGGCGACGCGCTCGAGATCTTCGGCAGCAAGCGGCCGAACCGAGCCATGCTGAGATTCCAGCACTGACGGCGCAGCCAACTTTTCCTCGGCATTCGCAGAAAGATGCATCGTGAAAAACGTCCGTGGGTTGCCTCCATCGGATATATATCAACCATTGGTAGAAACAACGTATCTCGGTCAATATGATGAACAGAGGTCCCAAGACTTACTATCCGGACAGGACTTCACAGGCAAATCAAGTCGGCCAGCATCACGGCGCTGATCGACGGGTCGACTGCCTCCCTGCGATCGCATCTCCTGCTCCAGCCCGCTGGGCTGACCGTGCCTGACAGAGGCGGCCTCCGGCCGAAGCTGGAGGCCGCCTCAGGTCAGCTGACAAGTCCCTTGGTCAGTTCGAGCGCCTGGCGTTCGAACAGGCGACGGTAGATGCCGCCTTTCAGCCGGATCAGTTCGTCATGCGAGCCTTCCTCGACGATGTTGCCGCGATCGAAGACCAGCAGCCTGTCGAGCGCCCGCACTGTCGAAAGCCGGTGCGCGATGACCAGCGTGGTGCGGCCGACCATCAGCCGCTCCATCGCCTGCTGGATCAGCACCTCCGATTCCGAATCGAGGCTCGATGTCGCCTCGTCGAGGATCAGGATGCGCGCATCGGCAAGGAAGGCGCGCGCGATCGCCACGCGCTGACGCTCGCCACCCGACAGTTTCACGCCGCGTTCGCCGACCAGTGTACCGTAGCCCTTTGGCAGGTTGGTGATGAAGTCATGCGCACTCGCCAGCTTGGCGGCATGCTCGATCTCCTCCTGCGACGCACTCGGCCTGGCATAGGCGATGTTTTCGGCCAGCGACCGGTGGAACAGGATCGGCTCCTGCTGAACGATGGCGATCTGCCCGCGCAGCGAGGCTTGCGCCACCTGCGAGATGTCCTGACTGTCGACCAGGATTTTCCCCGCGTTCACGTCATAGAGCCGCTGGATAAGCTTGACGAAGGTCGTCTTGCCCGACCCCGAATGGCCGACCAGCCCGACGCGCTCACCCGGCGCGATATCGACCGAAAAGTCGCGGTAAAGCGCGGATCGGTGATGGCCATAGTGAAAGGTGACGTTGTCGAAGCTGATCCGTCCTTCGGTGATCCGGATCGGCTTGGCACCTGGCCGGTCCTCGATGCCGAGCGGTTCGGACTGGAAATCGACCAGCTCTTCCATATCGTTGATGGAGCGCTGCAGGTTGCGGATATGCGTGCCGATGTCCCTGAGATAGCCCTGCAGCACAAAGAGCGAGGTCAGCACGAACGCAACGTCGCCGGCGCTCGCCTGCCCCCACGACCACAGCATCAGCGCCAGGCCGATCACCGCAGCGCGCATGACCAGCAGCAGCACCCCTTGCGTGGTGCCGTTGATGGTGCCGCGCACCCAGGTGCGCCGTGTACGCGCACGCCATTTGGCGACGACCTTGGCCAGGCGGCGTTCTTCGCGCTCCTCGGCGCCAAAGCCCTTGACCACG
>NZ_RZPI01000837.1:0-2138 GCF_003998715.1 Mesorhizobium sp. M7A.F.Ca.CA.002.15.2.1 | reverse complement strand
CTGCCCACCAGGCGACGCGGCAACGCGCCGCCCACAAACCCAAAACACCGCCCACCCGCGATGTCGCCTCGAACATGTGAGCCCCGCGGACAATGTGGGGCCCAATGCCGCTGGGGGTATCGGCAATCTATCACGCCAGATTGATTGGTAGCGACGAAACCTTGAGCGGCCATAAGCGTTTATTGCTTCAGCCCAATTGAGGTGGTTCCAATGCAAACGGCATGGTTCTCCAAACCTGTGGCGGTTTCGGTCGGCGTCACCGGTTCCATCCATCATCTGTCCAACACACAGCAGGCCATTGATTTGCTCACCACACATTGGCGTGACGCAGGCAGCCCGAAGCATCGGTCCGCACTGCGCGCCTGCCAGCGGGCGACGAGCGGCGATGTTGCCCCCGACGTCGCCAGGGCGGCGCTCGTCGAAGCAGCGCGCGAAGCCCACATCCTGATCGAATAGCCACATCGTGATCTAATAGGCGTATCGATTGAACCTGCTGACGCTATAATCGCTGCGCCCCCTCCGGAGAACGCCTGCCATGACCCTGAAAACACGCAAGCTCGGCAGCCAGGGGCTGCAGGTCTCGGCTATCGGCCTCGGCTGCATGGGCATGAGCCAGTCCTATGGCCCGGCCGACGAGGCCGAATCCATCGCCACGCTGCACCGTGCCATCGACCTCGGCTGCACCTTCCTCGACACCGCCGAAGTCTATGGCCCTTACGACAACGAAGCCCTGCTCGGCCGGGCATTGAAGGGCAAGCGCGACCTGGTGACGATCGCCACGAAATTTGGCTTCCGCATCGAAAACGGCAAGCAGACCGGAACCGACAGCCGGCCCGAGCACATTCGAGAGGCGGTGGAAGCCTCGCTCGGCCGCCTCGGAACCGACCGTATCGACCTGCTCTACCAGCACCGCGTCGACCCGGCGGTGCCGATGGAGGATGTCGCGGGCGCCGTCGGCGAACTCGTCGCGCAAGGCAAGGTGCGCTTCTTCGGCCTGTCGGAAGCGGGTGCAGCCAACATCCGCCGGGCGCATGCCGTGCATCCGGTGTCGGCGTTGCAGAGTGAGTATTCGCTGTGGGAGCGCAATCTGGAGCCGGAGATCATCCCGCTGCTTGGCGAACTCGGCATCGGCCTGGTGCCGTTCTCGCCGCTCGGCCGAGGGTTTCTCACCGGCCAGGTCAAGCGTGCGGAAGACTATCCCGACGGCGATTATCGCCGCAACGACCCGCGCTACCAGGGCGAAAACTACGACGCCAATGTCGAGGCGGCCGCCAAGGTGAGCGACATCGCCGCTGCCCGCGGCGTCAAGCCCGGCCAGGTCGCGCTGGCCTGGCTGCTGGCGAAGGGCGACGGCTTTGGCATCGACATCGTGCCGATCCCCGGCACCAAGCGCAGAAAATACCTGGAAGAGAACGTCGCCGGCGCCGCTATCAAACTCGATGCCGCCGAGATGGCCGCGCTCAACGAAGCGCTCGCGCCGGGAAAAATCTCCGGCCCGCGCTATACCGAGCGGGGCATGGCGATGGTCGACCGGTAGGGGGCGCCTGCTCCAGCGTCCGCGACAATCTCGCCAAGCTCGTTCCGAATAGTGATGCTAACGAAAGCCCAGATGCTTCCGATAGCAGTGGGTTTCCACGGTGAACCTGCCGGCGACATCATCCGGCAGCCAAAGTGCGTCTTCGAAGCTGCGGTTCAAGCGCCATCCTTCGCGGGCATAAAATCTCTGCGCGCGGACATTTCCCGCCGTGCAGAAAAGCTCGGCCTCCGCCACGCCCTGTTCGCACAAGAGATGCTCGGCATAAGACAGCAGATCGCGGGCGGTTCCGCTTCCCCGTGCCTGCGGGCTTACATAGAGTTTGACCAGCTCCGCCCCGTTTATCGAGACGAAGCCAAGCAATCCATCGGCAGCCGCCACATGGAAGGCATCGGTGGATTGCTCCAGCCACAGCGCAAAATGCGCCGGCGTTCGGTACGCCAGGATTTCGGCTGGAACCAGATGCGCATGGGCATCATGCCAGCCCTGATGCCACAGTTGCACGATCGCCGACCGGTCGGCTTCCTGGGCTGGGCGAATTTCGAGCATTTCTCACCGCCGACGGGTAGCTAATCCGTAAGGCCGCGCGGCGGGCCGCCTGGTT
>NZ_RZPI01000836.1:0-2139 GCF_003998715.1 Mesorhizobium sp. M7A.F.Ca.CA.002.15.2.1 | reverse complement strand
GTGCGACCGGCCCTGTTTTCCCCCCAGAAACGAAAAACCGCCGGCACTGGGCCGGCGGTTTCAAAACGCATTAACGCGGAACTCGATTACTTAAGCCCGAGATAATAGAATGCGATTATGGCCGAACTCCGGCCGACCTCGCGAGTTGTCACATCGCGCCGGATTCCTCCTCGAACCCGTCGTCGCCACCTTCGGAGCCGCCATTCTCAAGGAACTTTTCGGCGATCAGCCCGGCATTCTGTCGGAGCGCCAGCTCGATCTCGCGTGCGGTGTCGGGATTGTCGCGCAGGAACAGTTTGGCATTCTCGCGGCCTTGGCCGAGACGCTGCGAATTGTAGGAGAACCAGGCGCCCGACTTCTCGACCACGCCGGCCTTGACGCCGAGATCGACCAGTTCGCCGGTCTTGGACACGCCTTCACCATACATGATGTCGAACTCGACCACCTTGAAGGGCGGCGCCAGCTTGTTCTTGACCACCTTGACGCGGGTCTGGTTGCCGACGACTTCGTCGCGGTCCTTGACCGAGCCGATGCGGCGGATGTCGAGGCGCACCGATGCGTAGAATTTCAGCGCGTTGCCGCCGGTCGTCGTCTCGGGCGAACCGAACATGACGCCGATCTTCATGCGGATCTGGTTGATGAAGATGACCATGGTGTTGGAGCGCGAGATCGAGGCGGTCAGCTTGCGCAGCGCCTGGCTCATCAGGCGGGCCTGCAGGCCGGGCAGCGAATCACCCATCTCGCCTTCGATTTCGGCACGTGGCGTCAGCGCCGCGACCGAATCGACCACCAGCACGTCGATGGCGCCGGAGCGCACCAGCGTGTCGCAGATTTCCAGCGCCTGCTCACCGGTGTCGGGCTGCGAAATCAGCAGGTTTTCGAGATCGACGCCAAGCTTGCGGGCATAGACCGGGTCAAGCGCGTGCTCGGCATCGACGAAAGCGCAGATGCCGCCCTTCTTCTGGGCTTCGGCCACGGTGTGCAGGGCCAGCGTCGTCTTGCCCGAGCTTTCCGGCCCGTAGATCTCGATGATGCGGCCGCGCGGCAGGCCACCGACGCCAAGCGCGATGTCGAGGCCAAGCGAGCCGGTCGGCACCGTTTCGATCTCGACGACCTGCTCGTTGGCGCCGAGCCGCATGATCGAGCCCTTGCCGAAAGCCCGCTCGATCTGCGACAGCGCCGCATCCAGAGCCTTTGATTTGTCCACTGCCTTGTCCTCTACCAGCCGCAAAGAATTCTGAGCCATGATACATCACCCCTTGGTCGTCAATGAAGGCCGGACAATCCGTAATCCCTGCCTATTTGTACCTTTTTTGTTCTCATTTGGCAAGAGGGATCAAATATCTGAAAAACAAGCAATATCCGGATTTGTTCTTTTTTTGTCCAAGGATTCGATCAGGAATGCACCGCACGTTGGGCCAGACGGCTCGGTTGTTTCGACCTGCCGAATCGCCGCCTTGCATGCGAAGCTCGGTCGCACAGCCTAGCGCTTGTGCGGCTGGAATAACAAAGGTCATATCGCCGGCATGCTGAAATCCGCGAAAATACTGGCCGTAGGCGGCGCCCATATCGACCGGCGCGGCCAGGTGTCCGGCGCCTACGTGCCCGCCGCCTCCAATCCGGGCACAATGCGCGAGGATGTCGGCGGCGGCGTCTTCAACGCCTTGCGCAGTGCCGTGCGGCGCGGCGTCTCCGCGTCGCTGATGTCGGTTCGCGGCGGCGATCCCGCTGCCGACACCGTTTCGCGAGCCATTGCCGGGGCAGGCATTACCGACCTGTCGGCGGTCTTCCTCGACCGCACGACGCCGAGCTACACGGCACTGATCGACAGCGAGGGCGAGTTGATCGTCGGCTTTGCCGACATGGCGCTCTACGACCTGGCGTTTCCCAAGCAGATCAGGCGCTCCAAGGTGCGGGAGGTGATCGCCGCCGCCGACGCGATCCTGTGCGACGCCAATCTGCCCTCTTCGGCGCTGGAACGGCTGGTCGCGCTCGCTGCGGGCAAGCCGGTTTTCGCGATTGCCATTTCGCCGGCCAAGGTGGTGCGGTTGCTACCGGTGCTGAAGGAGCTTTCGCTGGTCTTCATGAACCGGCGCGAGGCCATGGCGCTGGCCGGCGTCGCCGCGAATGCCACGGAGC
>NZ_RZPI01000835.1:0-2148 GCF_003998715.1 Mesorhizobium sp. M7A.F.Ca.CA.002.15.2.1 | reverse complement strand
CCACGAACTGGCAGCCGCTGGCGACCCGGCGGTGGAGCGGCCGCTTGCGGCACTTGCCGACGGCAACCTCTATGTCCGCAAGGCCGATTCCCTGGTGTTTGTCGGCAAGGAAGCGGGCGAGAGCGTCCAGCTTTCCGACCCGTTGAGCGGGGAGGCATCGGGTGAGGCGGCCAAGGACGGCATCACCAAGATCAAGGTCAACAACACGCTGCGTCGCGTCATCCGCGATGCGTTGGGCACTCTGACGCTCGGCGCCAAGGATCCGGCTGTCCGCATCGCCGCCGCCGACACCATGTTCAAGACACCTGACGCCGCAAATATCGCCCCCCTCGATACGGCGATCGCCGGTGAGGCCGTGGCCAGCGTCAAGGCTCTGCTCGAACAGGCCCGTGCGGCCTCCGTTCTGGTCTCCGACCGGCCGGATGCCGAGAAGCTCACTGCCATCGCGCTGATCGGCGCGCGCGGCGACCGCGATGCGGTTTCCCTGCTCACCTCGGTCGAGGCGAATTCCACCGACGCGGTCAGGCAAGCGGCGACAGCCGCGATCGCCAACATCAATTCGACGCTGGCCTTTTGGGATGCCGGGCAGAACATCTGGTACGGCATCTCGCTGGGCTCGGTGCTGCTGCTGGCGGCAATCGGCCTCGCCATCACCTTCGGCGTCATGGGCGTCATCAACATGGCGCATGGCGAGATGGTCATGCTCGGCGCCTACACGACCTTCGTCGTCCAGCAGGTGATCCGTACATCCTTCCCTGACCTGTTCGACTGGTCGCTGGTCATCGCACTGCCGCTGGCCTTTCTCGTCGCCGCTCTGGTTGGCCTGATCATCGAGCGCGGCGTCATCCGCTTCCTCTATGGCCGGCCGCTTGAAACACTGCTGGCGACATGGGGCGTCTCGCTGATCCTGCAACAGGCCGTGCGCTCAATCTTCGGGCCGACCAACCAGGAGGTCGGCAACCCATCCTGGATGTCGGGCTCGTTCAATGTCGGACAGTTGGCGATCACCTGGAACCGCCTGTGGATCCTGGTTTTCGCGCTCGCTGTCTTCGGCATCCTGCTCTACGTGATGAAGCGCACGCCCTGGGGCCTGCAGATGCGCGCCGTCACCGCCAACCGGCGCATGGCTGCCTCGATGGGCATCAGGACGCCGTGGGTCGACGCGCTGGCCTTCGCGCTCGGCTCCGGCATTGCCGGCATTGCCGGCGTCGCGCTGAGCCAGATCGACAACGTCTCGCCCAATCTCGGCCGCGGGTACATCATCGACAGCTTCATGGTCGTTGTCTTCGGCGGCGTCGGCAATCTGTGGGGCACGCTGGTCGGCGCCTTCTCGCTCGGCATCGTCAACAAGTTCCTCGAGCCTTATGCGGGCGCGGTGCTCGGCAAGATCGTCGTGCTGGTGCTGATCATCCTGTTCATCCAGAAACGCCCGCGCGGCCTGTTCGCGCTCAAGGGGAGGGCGGTGGAAGCATGATCACGGGACGCTTCTTTGCCGCCGGCGCGGACCGCCGCATCGCCATTACGATCTCCATCCTGCTGGCGGTGGCCGTCATCGTGCCGTTGCTCAACCTTGCGGTGTCTCCTACCAGCGCCTTCTACATCCCATCCTACATCGTCGCGCTGACCGGCAAATATCTCTGCTATGCGCTGCTTGCCTTGGCGCTCGACCTGGTCTGGGGCTATTGCGGCATCCTTTCGCTCGGCCACGGCGCCTTCTTCGCGCTCGGCGGCTATGCAATGGGCATGTATCTGATGCGCCAGATCGGCTCGCGCGGCGTCTATGGCAATCCCGTCTTGCCCGACTTCATGGTGTTCCTGAACTACAAGGAACTGCCATGGTTCTGGTATGGCTTCGACCATTTCTGGTTCGCCGGCCTCATGGTGCTCGCGGTGCCTGGCCTGCTGGCTTTCGTCTTCGGCTGGTTCGCCTTCCGCAGCCGCGTCACCGGCGTTTATCTCTCCATCATTACCCAGGCGATGACGTATGCGCTGCTGCTTGCCTTTTTCCGCAACGACATGGGGTTCGGCGGCAACAACGGCCTGACCGATTTCAAGGATATTCTGGGCTTCAACGTGCAGGCCGACGCGACGCGCTCGGCGCTGTTTGCCGCCAGCGCGGTGATGCTGGCACTTGCCGTCTTCGTCACC
>NZ_RZPI01000834.1:0-2150 GCF_003998715.1 Mesorhizobium sp. M7A.F.Ca.CA.002.15.2.1 | reverse complement strand
GTCCGTCAGGCCGCTTGCCGCCCAGCGATCGTAGTCGCCGCGATTGCCGCGCACATAAGCCATGGCGTTGGTGGAGGAAGAGCCGCCGATGACCTTGCCGCGCGCGCATTCGACCTTGCGGCCGCCGACATTGGCCTCGGGCTCGCAGAAATACATCCAGTCGTGGCGGCGCTCCGTCAGTATCTTGCCCCAGCCGAGCGGGATGTGGATCATCGGATCGCGGTCCCAATCCCCCGCCTCCAACAAAAGCACCGACACGGCAGGGTCTTCGCTCAGCCGGTTCGCCAGCACGCAGCCGGCCGATCCCGCACCGACAATGACGTAGTCAAAGGTTTCGCCAGCCGGCATGCGTGATCCTCGGGAGAAAGACGTCTGCCGCGATGGCAACCGTCGACATGGGCAGTCAACCATCGCGCAACTGGTGTTGTCAACCATTGCGTACAGTTGTAGATTGGTTGAATTGGTTGAGTGCCGTCGAACAGGTTTTCGTGTCACAATATGATGTCGGGACGTTGAGTCGGCGGTCTGCCGATCGGACAGGAGATTTGGTTTTGAGCGCATTCGAGCCGCAGGTCGGACCATCTGATCTCGACGACATCATCGCCGCGGTCCGCCAGTTGCAGCAGGGCGGCGGCAAGCTTCCGTCCGAGCGCGATCTTGCGGAACATCTGAGCGTCAAGCGCCATCAGCTTCGCAAGGCGCTTGAAGTGCTGCGCCTTTCAGGCGACCTCAAACCGGCGCGCGCCAGGCGGGCGCCGACCGCCCTTCCGAGATATGGCGAGGAACTGGTCAGGGTAACCAATCCGATCGAGGTCCTGGAATTGCGCCTGATTATGGAGCCGGGCCTTGCCCGACTGGCGTCGCTGCGCGCCTCCTCTTTCGAGACGGCGCGGATCCTCGACGCGGCAACCACGCCGGAGAACGCCCCGTCGGGTGAGGTCGACTTCGCTTTCCATCTCGCGATCGTTGCCGCGGCCCGCAACCACCTCGCCGCGGAATTCTACAAGATGCTGCGCCAGGTCGGTGTCGATGCGCGGGTGAAGGTTGCGCGCACCGCGGCACCCACCTGCCCCAAGCGGATCGCCCACCGCGACGGCGAGCATCGCCTGATCGCCGAAGCGATCTCGCAGCGCGACCCCGAAGCGGCAGAGGCCGCAATGCGCGCGCACCTTCTGTCGGTGCAGAGACAGATCATGGAACGGTCGAATGCCGGCGCCTTTGCCGCGTGATCGCATCACCTCTGACATCGAGCCTGTGCGGGGAATTTCAAATTGAAACGTCATTTCGACGTGCTGGTCATCGGCGCGGGATCCGCTGGCTCGGTTGTTGCCAGCCGTCTCAGTGAAGACCGGTCGTGCCAGGTCGGCCTCATCGAAGCCGGGACGATGCCGGCCGATCCCGACATCGCCGACCCGCTGAAATGGACGATGCTCCAGGGCCGCGCCTACGACTGGAGCTATCGGACCGTGCCCCAGCCCTTCACCGCCAACCGCGTCCATGAATGGCCGCGCGGCAAAATCGTCGGCGGCTCGAGCTGCCTGCATGCAATGGCCTATGTGCGCGGCCATCCCGATGATTTCGACCCCTGGGTGCAAGCCGGCGGCGAGCGCTGGTCCTATCGGGGGTTGTTGCCGGGCTTCATCCGCAGCGAAGCCTTCACCGCTTTCGACGGGCCAACACGCGGCAAGAGCGGCCCGCTGGACGTCTATCTGCCGGACGCCGAGGTCAGTCCGGTCGTGCGTGCCTACATCGCCGCCGGGCGATCCATGGGGGCTCCCGCCCTGAGCGACCACAACAGCGGCGAGCTGGTCGGCACCAGCCCCAATTCACTCAACATACGCGACGGCAAGCGCCTGAGCGTCGCCGACGCCTATCTGCCGCCGCGGGTCATGGCGCGGCCGAACCTGACCTTGCTCGCCGGCCACGAGGTCGAGCATCTGGTGCTGGACGGCCACAGGGTCACGGGCGTGAGCGTGGTCTGCGAGGGCCAGACCAGAACGCTCTGTGCCGACCGGATTGTCCTTTGCGCCGGCGCCGCGTCCACGCCGCTCATCCTCATGCGGTCGGGCATTGGTTGCCCGGATACGCTGAAGCAGGCTGACATACGCTGCCTTGCCGATCGCAGCGAGGTGGGCCGCAACCTGCAGGAT
>NZ_RZPI01000833.1:0-2152 GCF_003998715.1 Mesorhizobium sp. M7A.F.Ca.CA.002.15.2.1 | reverse complement strand
TCCCGGATGAGCTGGGCGAAGCCGTCACTGACGACAGTCGCTCACGCTTCGTGAAAACGGGCTTCTGATAGATTTTCTTCATCGACATTCCCCTTTGCCAATAATGTGTCACTCTTTGCCTTCCGCCGGGCAGCGTGTCAATCGCGCACGGCGGTATGCCGATGGCCATCACCGCCTCCACGGAAGGGACGCTGATGGCATAACTTGCCCATCGTTTTCGGGTGATTAACAAAAAGGGCAATTATATAACTGACAACCCCGCTCTTATTGGCGCTGGTTGTCAGGAAAGATCTGCCTGCGCCTTGCCCTTGCCGATAACCTTTGCTTGCCTACTGTCCCGACCATGAGAGGAGGCAAACATGGAACGGCTTTACCCGGTAGCTCTCGTGACGCTGTTTTGTAGCTTGATGATATTCGGAATGGCGGTGACGGTCGCGAGAACCCACAAGAAGACTGGCATACTGGCGCCCGCAATGACCGGCGACCCGCTCCTTGAACGAACCATCCGGGCACATGCCAACGCGGTGGAATGGTTTCCTATCTTTATGCCGTCGATGTGGCTGTTCGCGATCTACTGGAATGCCGCGTGGGCTTCCGGCCTTGGGCTGCTCTGGATGATAGGTCGGATTGCATATTTCGTAGGGTATCGCACCGCGCCCTTGAAGCGCTATCCCGGCTTCTTCGTCCAGTCGATTGCAGCCTTCGCGCTGCTTTTTGGCGCTCTGGGCCGGATCATCTATCTGATGCTCTAGGCGCTCCCCAGCCGCGGGAGAACGGCACGGTACCTCATAAGCGGAGATAGGGCGCACTCCCTCCGATCGGTGTCGGGTCGGTAATATTGCTGGACGCGTTCGAGGGGCGCCAAATGCTCATCGCCTCCTATTACATGTGGTTCGACGGCCGGCCGGCAGCCGAGCAATGAGGGGTGTACCTTCTTCACGACGCAGGTGGCCCATTCGCGGGCTCGCGACACCCTCGCCGCCGAACGCTGGCGGTTGCCCTGGCTGGCGGTTGAGAAGAATTATGCCTTTGAAGGGCTGAAGGGCCGCGTGAGCCTGCTCGACCGCAAAGCTGCCAAC
The DNA here is from genome assembly GCF_003998715.1 of Mesorhizobium sp. M7A.F.Ca.CA.002.15.2.1. Taxonomy (NCBI): domain Bacteria; kingdom Pseudomonadati; phylum Pseudomonadota; class Alphaproteobacteria; order Hyphomicrobiales; family Phyllobacteriaceae; genus Mesorhizobium; species Mesorhizobium sp. M7A.F.Ca.CA.002.15.2.1. The sequence goes on along the minus strand of NZ_RZPI01000833.1, from coordinate 1,073 downwards.
GACAAACGCAGTGCCCCGAAACGGACCTACATGGAACTGGCGCACCCGACAGGATTCGAACCTGTGACCTCTGCCTTCGGAGGGCAGCGCTCTATCCAGCTGAGCTACGGGTGCTTTCCGGAATCCGGAAAACGAACCAGCCGGTGAACCGGCAAGTCACGGCTTCTTAGCGGAAGCGGGCGCGGGCTTCAACGGGCAATTGGCGATTGGCGTAGCGACTTGGGCCGGGTGCGTCCAGGCTGCGGCCTACGAGGTTCCCGCCCCCGCCTTCACCGTCCGCCTTCCACGCACCGCCCGCTTCGGCTTCTTGGCGCCCGCCAGTTCGTGCATCGCGTCCAGCTGCATCTGCTGCATTTCGGCGAGCCGCGTCCATTGGCGCGAGATGAGGTAGTCGAGCTTTTCGTGCAGATGGCGCACTTCGAGCTCGGCCTTGAGGTTGACGCGGTAGTCGTTGAAGGAGCGCAGGCGGTCCTTGGACTCCTGCCGCCGCTGGCTCATCATGATGATCGGCGCCTGGATGGCGGCAATGCAGGAGAGCAGCAGGTTGAGCAGGATGAAGGGGTAGGGATCGAAGGCGCTCGACATGCCGGCGACCAGATTGATGCCGATCCACACCAGCAGCACGCTACCAAACGAGATCAGGAACCACCAACTGCCGCCGAAGGCCGCCATGTTGTCGGAGACGCGGTCGGCGAAGGTGCGGTGCTCCTCGAATTCTTCTTCCGAGTTTTCGGAAATCGTGTCCTGCCTGGCGATCGATTCGACCACCTGACGGTCGAGCTCGGAGAATTCGCCGTGCTCCTGCTGCAGCAGCTCCTCCATATAGCGCATGCGGTAGCGGCCGAGCTCGGCGCGGCTGATGCGGGCGCCGGCCGGCAGGTCGGGATGGTCCGAGCGGATGCGGTCGGCGAGGCTCGGGCGCAGCGTGTCGATGCGCACCAGATCGCGCTTGCGGAATTTGCGGCCCGATATCGCCGACGGCTTTTTCTTCGGCTTGCCACGGTGGGCGCCGGGGCCTGCCGGTTCGGAGTCCGGCACTTCGGGCGTGTCGAAGTGTTCGTCCGATACCGGAT
>NZ_RZPI01000832.1:0-2156 GCF_003998715.1 Mesorhizobium sp. M7A.F.Ca.CA.002.15.2.1 | reverse complement strand
CGCTTGTCCCAGCTGCGCTTGTGGCCGGCAACGATCTCGGCGACCATCTCGCCCTGCGCCATCGCCCGGTGCGCCAGCATCGGCTCGCCGGTGACGTCGCCAATGGCGAAGATGCCGCGCATCGAGGTGCGGCACTGGTCGTCGATGCGGATGAATTTGCCGGCCATGTCGAGGTCGATCTGCTCGAGCCCCCAGCCTTCGGTCACCGGCTTGCGCCCGACCGTGACCAGGATTTTTTCGGCGGCGACCTTGGCGCTCTTGCCGTCCGAGGTCTCGACCAGCAACGCGTCACCCTTGGTTGAAAGCCCCTTGGCCTTGGCGCCCAGCATCACCTCGACGCCGAGCGCGGTGAGCCGCTTGACCACCGGCCGGGTCAGCTCGGCATCATACTGCGCCAGCACGCGCGGCAAGGCCTCGATCACGGTCACCTCAGCGCCCATCTTGGCAAATGCCATGCCCAGTTCCAGCCCAATATAGCCGCCACCGACGACCGCGAGATTTTTCGGCACGTCGCTGAGTGCCAGTGCCTCGGTTGACGAAATCACCCGACCGCCAAACGGCAGGAACGGCAGCTCCACCGGCGCCGAGCCGGAGGCGATGACGATCGTTTCGGCCCGGATCACCTGCACGCCCGTCTCGGTCTCGACCGCGACCGTCTTGCCGTCGCGAAAGCTCGCCCAGCCATGCACGGTTTTCACGCCTGCCTTCTTGAGCAGGCCGGCGACGCCACTGTTGAGCCGGCTGACGATGCCGTCCTTCCAGGCGACGGTCCGGGCAAGATCGAGCGTCGGCGCGGTGACCGAAATGCCGAGCGGGCTCTTGCCGCCCGCCATGTGCGACACCTTCTCGAACTCCTCCGCCGCATGGATCAGCGCCTTGGACGGGATGCAGCCGACATTGAGGCAGGTGCCGCCCGGCTTGCCGGCCTCGACGATCACCGTATCGACGCCGAGCTGTCCGGCCCGGATGGCGCAGACATAGCCGCCCGGCCCGGCGCCGATGACGAGCAGCTTGCAGGAGATTTCTTTCATGATGGCACGCTCTTTCTGGTGGCGAAGGCCCCCTCATCCGGCCGCTTCGCGGCCACCTTCTCCCCGGTGGGGAGAAGAGGCGAGCACAGACGCCGGCGACCTCCTCTCCCCTCGGGGAGAGGTCGGATTGCCCCGAATTGCCCTTCGCAATTCGGTTTTGGCAATCCGGGTGAGGGAGCCCTTGCGACCGTTCTCATCCCCTCAATCCACGAAAATCAGCGCCGGCGTTTCCAGCAGCGTCTTGATCCGCTGGATGAACACCGCCGCATCCCACCCATCGATCACCCGATGGTCGAAGCTCGACGACAGGTTCATCATCTTGCGCGGCATGAACTGGGTGCCGTCCCACACCGGCCGCACCATCATCTTGTTGACGCCGACGATCGCCACTTCCGGATGGTTGATGACCGGCGTCGTCGCCACGCCGCCCATGGCGCCGAGCGAGGTGATGGTGATGGTCGAGCCGGACAGCTCGTCGCGTGTTGCCGTGCCGGACTTGGCCGCCTCGGCCAGCCTGATGACCTCGGCGCCGCAATCCCAGATGTCGCGCGCCTCGGCGTGCTTGACCACCGGAACCACCAGCCCCGACGGCGTCTGTGCGGCGATGCCGATATGGATGCCGCCATGCTGATGGACGATGCCGGCCTCGTCGTCGAACAGGGAATTGAGATTGGGCTGGTCCGCGATCGCCTTGACCATCGCCCGCATCAGGAACGGCAGCAGCGTCAGTTTCGGCCGCTCCACGCCAGGACGCTTCTCCTTGTTGAGCGCCGCGCGCAATTCCTCCAGTGCGGTGACGTCGATCTCCTCGACATAGGTGATGTGCGGAATGCGCGATTTGGACAGCGACATCTTCTCGGCGATCTTGCGCCGCAAGCCGACCACCTTGATATCCTGCACAGCGTCGTTGCGGGCGAGGCCGGATGCCTTTGCGACCTGCGGCCCGCGGGCCAGGAACGCTTCGATGTCCTCATGGCCGATGCGACCGGCCGGACCGGATCCGGCAACCTGCCTGAGATCGATGCCGGCTTCTTTTGCCCGCAGACGAACGGCCGGCGACGCCAGCGGTCTTTCGCCTTGAAGCCGCGGCGCGCCGGAGACGGAAGGAGGCGCCGCGCTTTTCTG
>NZ_RZPI01000831.1:0-2156 GCF_003998715.1 Mesorhizobium sp. M7A.F.Ca.CA.002.15.2.1 | reverse complement strand
GGAGGGCGGGCGACCGCCATCAGGATCGGCTGCGTCGGGGCGATGTTGTAGCGCGCCGGGAAATCCTCAAGCCCCGCCACGTCCAGAAAGGCAGCGGTCTGATCCGGCGTCGCGGTCAAGGCGAAACGTCCGCACATGGTCGATTGGTGCCCTTCGAAAGGTTCGGCTTCTGAAAGTGGCGATGGAACCGGCGTTGCGCAACCGCTAAAACTTGTCCACGCTGGCCGGTCCACAACTGACCGGCCTTCAGCCTGATTGGGAATCCATGAACGAAGCGCGCAAAATACTTCCGGCAGTCTCGGTCGCCGTCGTGCGGGCAGACACCGTGCTTCTGGTCAAGCGAGCCCGGCAACCGTCGCAAGGGCTCTATGCCTTTCCGGGCGGCAAGGTCGAACCTGGTGAGACGCTGGAGGCAGCGGCAGAGCGCGAACTTCAGGAAGAAACCGGTTTGCGTGCCACAAATTATCGCCCGCTGCGGGAAATCCGCATCGACGGCCGGGATGACAGCCACCCGGTCGATTATCTCCTCACAGTCTTCGGCGCCGCCTATGCCGGCGGCGAGGCCGTGGCCAGCGACGATGCGGAGACGGCGGCCTTCTATACGCTCAGCGAGATGGCGGCGCTGCCGCTGGCAGGCTCGGTATTCGCGGTCGCCGAAGACTTGTTGGCCCCCGGCGGAAACGCCGGACTGCTGTCCTGAAATCAACTTGCGGGCCACAAATTGTTTCGCCACAAAGACTTATGCTGTTTAGCAGAGCCACGCAGCTGGTAGAGAAGGCTTATGAATCGTCCATCCATGCTCCTCGCCGTGTGTCTTGCGGTCGGCGCGACCGTTTCGATACGGCCCGCGCTCAGCGCCGAGTCGCCGTTCGAGCCCGGGTTGATGCGGCTGGCGGAGGTTCTGGGCTCGCTGCATTTCCTGCGCAATCTGTGCGGCGAAAAGGGCGACCAGTGGCGTGTCGAGATGACAAAACTGCTCGATTCGGAAAATCCGGACGCCGAGCGGCGCGCCCGCTTCATTGCCAGCTTCAATCGCGGCTACCGCTCCTTCGGCGGCACCTATACGAGGTGCACGCCCTCGGCGACCGAAGCCATCAGCCGCTACATGAAGGAAGGCGAGACGCTGTCTCGCGACATCGCCTCGCGTTACGGCAACTAATGCATGTCGCCCAAAAGTGGCTGCGGTTTTGGGAGAACGACACGCATAAAAACGAAAACCTAAAGCGCCTCGCCTGAATCCGTTCAAACGCAGCGCGCTTTAGGCACTCGCTCATCGACAACTATCCGAACCATTGCTGGGTACAGCCGATATATCGGCTTGTGCCAGGCGATATCTTGGTGCAATCCTCATGTTGCACTTCTGCAACAGTATTAACGAAACCCTACCGCGCGAAAGCGGAATTAACTCAAACTGAAGGTTTTCGCCCCGCAGGCCGCCCCAATCGGCTAAGTTTGACTCGAACTGAACGCAGTTTCGCACAAGGCAATCGGGCTTTGTAAAAGACGATCAAAAAAATGTCGTATTTACAAATACTTAATTGTCCCTGGGTGTGAAATGAACAGATCAGGCCTGATCCACATCAATGGATCGCAGCTTGAAAGGGTGGACATTCGCTTATGGAACATGGTGTCAACGACATCGACGCGCTGGTCAGGGAAGAAAAACGCTTGACCGCCGTGGAAAGCCACAGCGAGGCCTGGGCGGAAGGTCTCTCCGCCGGGATAGAGCCCGAGATCATTGCCGAAGCAGCGCTCGAAACAGCCTTCGGCGAGATGTTGCGTGCCAATGGCGAGACCTCGGCCCTTGCCCTGCTCGACCGTATGCGTGAAAAGGTGATTGCTGGCGCCTTCGAACCTGAACGGCTGCGGCACTGAACCGACGTCCGGTTCTTTGACGGCAATATGCCGCTCGGGCGTCATGCCCGTAAGCAGGGAGAAACGGGCAGTGAGTTTTTCGATGTCAGGCAAGCCGCGTGGCTTGGTCCTTCGCATCTCTTTCGCCGCTTGCTGTGCCGCGATTCCCCTGGTTGTGTGTCTCGCGAGCAGCCCCGCCTATGCGCTGAGCGAAATCAAGCGCGAAGAGCTCCCCCCGACGGTCACGCCGCCGGCCGACGACATGTCGCCCCCCGGAAGCACCGCGCCAATGCCCAACCCGG
>NZ_RZPI01000830.1:0-2161 GCF_003998715.1 Mesorhizobium sp. M7A.F.Ca.CA.002.15.2.1 | reverse complement strand
GTCCTCGATCAGCATCCCCTTGGCTGAGGCATGAACCTCGCCCGACGCGGCATCCAGCGCCAGGCGCGCTGCGTCCTTGTCGGTCATGAGCAGCATGGCCCATGCAAGCGCATTGCCTTCGCCCAGCCGATCGAGGGCTCCGGCGGTCGCGAACTGGTTGCGGGTGGTGGCGACGTTGGCGACCGCGACGTCGTTGCGCGCCAAGGCGAGGGTGATGTCGTTGCCGTCGCCGCCCTTGTAGTTGATGAGATGGTCGAGGAAGAGAAGGTCGTTGAGGTTGCCGACGGAGGCGAAGGTGCCGGCGACATCGGCAGCGCCATTGTTCTGGATGATCGTGTACGGCCCGTTGCGCAGGTTCCAGCTCTCGGCTGTCGCCGGCGTCAGGACCAGGTTGAGCGTGGCGCCTGATATGTCGACCGTGCCGCCGACGATCAGCCTGTCGGCGCCGGATGGGGTCGCCTCGACCTCCAGGACGCCATGATTGACATAGTTGCCGCCGACCGCCTGGACGCCGATGGAATTGCCGACGCCGTGCGTGCCGAGGATGGTGACATTGCCGCCCATGGTGCCGATGCCGCCAAGGCGCGCGCCGGAATCCACCGTGACATCGCCGGCGAGGCTCGCTGTGCCATGGCTGGCGTCGCCCACCACCAGCGTTCCCATGTCGACGGTGGTCAGGCCCGCATAGCTGTTCTGTCCGTTGAGCGTCAGCTTGCCCGCGCCGGTCTTGGTCAGAGAGCCGTTTCCGGAAATGGTGCCGCCGATGACGTCGTCATGACCGAGCGCGCCGAGCGAAAGCTGCGGCGCCAGCTGTGAATCGTCGATTAGTATGGCCCCGTCGCCAGACAGCGAACCGACATCGAGCACGGAGTCCTGGTTGCGGAAGCGAACCAGCACGCTGCCGCCGGCGCCGTTGAGGATGGTTGCATCAGCCGCCTGCGATGCCTGCTGGAAATCGAGCGTGCCGCCGGCCTCGTTGACCAGCGTCGCCGTTCCGCCGTCCGAATGTCCGTAGAAAATGGTCGAGCCGCCATTCCGGTTGGTTATCGTGGCGTCCCCGGCGGAGGAAGATACATTGCTTGAGTAATCGTCGTCGAAGGTCGTCCTGCTGAAATAATACGGTATGCCCAGGCCGTCATTGACGATGGTAGCATTGGCGGCGCTTGCTCCTGTGAAGGTGACCGAGCCGCCGCCCTGGTTGATGATGCTGGCCGTGCCGGCATCGGTTCCGGTGCTGAAATTGAGCCCGCCAGTGCCGTCCTTCGCCAGAATGATGGTGGCCGCGCCGGCGGTCGCATTGCGCAGGAAGTTGAGGTCGCCCAACCCGACGGTGATCGAGATATCCTCGGCACTGACCGGATTGGCGGCGTCGTTGCCCGAGAAATAGAGCTTGGCCCATCCCCCGCTTCCGTTGGAGTTTATGGCGACCAGTCCGTCGCCGAGCGCGCCTGTCGCCGTCACGACAAGGCCGCCGCCGCGCACCGCCGTGCCGCCCGAATAGCTGTTGGCGCCGGTCAGCGTCAGCGTGCCGGAACTGGTCTTGGCGAGTTGTCCGTCGCCCGAAACCACGCCGTCGAGGATCAGGTTCTTGCCGGCGCCGACATCGAAGGTGCCGCCGTTGGCGCCGAGGATTATCTGGCGCTCCAGCGTGAAACTGACGGGATTGCCCGTCACCTGCAGCGCGCCGCCGTTCAAGGTCAGGGCGCCCGAGACATCGCCCAGCGACCAGTCGCCGCCGATCCTCAATGTGCCCTGGTCGACGGTCCACGACGTCACCGCGCTGGTGCTGCCGGTCAAGGTCCATGTGCCGTTGCCGGTCTTTTCGTAGATGCCGAAACCCTGGTATTGCTGTCCGACGCCTGAGACGTCGAAGCTGCTGTCGACGTTCCCGCCGAGCCTCAACGTGTCGGCCGCGCTGAAGGCCTCCACAGTGCCGCTGATCGCCGAGCCGGCCCGCAGCTCCAGCGTATTGACGCCGCCGCTGAACCGGATCGCATCAGCCTGGGGGCCGTTGCCGTCGATCGAGAATCCACCGGCGATGGTGCCGCTGTTGGTCACGGTGAGGCCAGCCCCGGCAATGCCGACCCCTCCGGATCCGGCAAGGTAGCGTTGATCGGAATAGCCGCTGGCGCCACCTGTGCCGCCCTGCACGGTGCCGCTG
>NZ_RZPI01000082.1:0-12152 GCF_003998715.1 Mesorhizobium sp. M7A.F.Ca.CA.002.15.2.1 | reverse complement strand
ATTTTCGCCAAGCCGAAATCGGCCTGATGTTGCGACCTCGAGCAGAATCAGACCCGTGGAGAACGATAATGACCAAGCGCTATACCGGCGGCTGCGCATGCGGCGCGATCCGTTACGAGACCAATGACGAGCCTATCTTCCAGAACCACTGCCAATGCAGCGATTGCCAGAAGCGCTCAGGCACCGGCCACGGATCCTACCTGACCTTCGGCCAGCGCACCGATATGGCCATTACCGGGGAGGTGAGCACCTGGCGCGTGGCGGGCGCCAGCGGCAATGAAAAAATCCACACCTTCTGTCCAACCTGCGGAACGCCGGTCTTTCTGATATCCGTCGCCATGCCGGAATTCATAGCGGTCCATGCGGCCAGCCTCGACGATCCGGAACAGTTCAGCCCGCAGATGGTGACCTACACGAGCCACGGCCATGCCTGGGACAAGATGGATCCCGCCTTGCAGGCGGTCGAGCGAATGCCGTAGTGAAACGCGTCCGCCGTCGGCCCGCGATCTGCCGTCGCGCCTTCAGGCCCGATGCTCTTGGCCGATCAGCCGGCTCGCCGCTGTCTCGGCTATGGCATCGGCAAGCTCGAGGCCCCATTGCTGGCGGCAATAGGCGCGGAAATCGAAGCAGGGCAGGCCGGGGCAGACCTCGAACTCGATGAGGTGGACGGTGTCGTCGGCCTCGACCCTGAGATCGATGGAAAACACGTCGCGCAGGCCGAGCCCGCTCATCAGCCGCCCGGCGATCGCACGAATCCTGGCGTCGGCGGCCGGCTGGCTGTCGGCGACCGCGACGAGCTCCGGCTCGGCGTAATGTCCCGCCGCTTTCGCTGCCTCGCCAGTGTCGCCGTAGAGCGCCAGGCTGTCGGCCATGGTCTGGAAATCGGCGCCTGAATCGACAAAGGCCACGCCAAGCACTTCGACTCCCGCGCCCGGCATCAGGCTAAGGAAACTGGCGCGCACGTTGCGGCCGGCGACGTAGGGCTGGACGACGACATCGTCGCGATAGGCCGAAAAGACGCGCCGGCTGAGCTCCAAAGCGTGGGCGAGATCGCTGCAGCGCGACTCCAGCCAGATGCCGATCTTGGCGCCGAGCCGGTTGGGCTTGACGAACCAGCCGGCGGGCGAGGCCGGCGGCTCGACCAGCCATTGGCCGTCACGCGCGAGCCCAGCCTGTGGCACCGGCAGGCCGAGCGCGCCGAGCACGGCGCCGGAGCGGAACTTGTCCTGGCAGAGCGCGAACAGCGCATCGTCGGCGCCGATTGTCTTGAAACCGCCCAGTCGCGCCAAAGCGGGCGCCGCGCCGCCGCGGAAATAGGCGATGCCGTCGGTCAGCGTCCAGACCAGCGTTGTGCTGGGATGCTCGCCGGCGAGCACGCTGGCAGCGTCGTCGAGCCCCACCGGCGCGAACGACAGGCCGCGTGCCTGGCAGGCACGGCCAAGCACGTCGAATTCAGGAGCGAGATCGGTCGACTGCGCCAGATAGGACGCGATTTCGGTTGCGCGCTGCGGCGCATGGCCGTCGGCGACCAGGCGGTCGAAACAAGCCTTTTCCGGCTCATGGATGAGTATCAGTTTCGGCTTACGGCTTGGCATGAGATGAACGATTCCCGGCGGTACGATCACCTACCATCGCATGGTCGAGACGTCAGGCTCTCGCGAAACCGACACGGTGCGGGCGGTGGCGTGACAACGCACCGTCCGACCGTAGAATCCAGTTCGATCAGGCGATCAGCACGCGCGGCTCGAAGCGGCCGTTGACGGGAATATCGAGCAGAAAGGTCATGCCGCCCTGCAGATCCAGCAGACGCTGCTTCTCATCCTTGCCCGACCAGGCGGAGGTGACCGCCAGCCGGTCGGCCTTGGCGCCGACGAAGGCTGGGCAGGATGGCTGCGTCACCGGCATGGCGACCGTGCGGACGAGCTTGCCGTCGGGTCCGTAGGCTTCGATGACGCTGCCGCCCCAGACGGCGTTCCACAGGATGCCGTCGCGGTCGAGCACCGACCCGTCGACATAGCCCTTGGCCGAGCGGTGGTCGACGAACAGCTTGGGCTCACCGGCAGGCAGACCGGTCGCCGGGTCGCAGGCGACGCGCATCAGCATCCCGGTCGAGGTGTCGGTGTAGTAAGCGATCGCCCCATCCTCGGTAAAACAGATCGAATTGGAGACGGTGATGTCCGAAAACAGCTGGCGCAGTTCGCCCTTGAAAAACCAGTAGATCGAACCCGCGCCTTTTTCCTCGCCCTTGCCCATGGTGCCCATCCACAGGGCACCACAGGGATGGACGCGGGAATCGTTGGAGCGCGTGACCGGATTGTCGGCCTCGACAGGCGTGTGCAGCGTCAGCTTGCCGGTCGCGACATCGCGGACATAAAGGCCGGTCTCGGCGGCGATCAGCTGGCGCTTGTCGTCGATGACGGCGATGGCGCTCGCCATTTGGCCAAGCTCATGGACGGTGGTCGCGCCGCCGGACAGCCGCTTTTCCAGAAGCTGGCTGTTGACGATGTCAAACCAGTAGAGCGTATCGGTGGCGGGATCGTAGCTCGGCCCCTCGCCGAGCTGGCAGACGTGATCGGAAAAAACCGAAACGATCGCTTCGCTCATCCTGCTTCTCCGAACACCGCATCCCAGGCCGCGACGGCAGCGTGCGCACGCGCGGCCACCTCGTCGACGCTCATGCCCGGCTTGAACAGGCTGGAGCCCAGACCAAAGGCGGTCACGCCGGCAGCCTTGTAGCCGGCAAAATCTTTTTCAGAGACACCGCCGACGGCGCCGACCAATGTCTGCGCCGGCAACACCGCGCGCATCGCGGAAATGCCGCCGGTGCCCAGCACGCTCGCCGGGAAGAATTTCAGGGCCGAGGCGCCGAGTTTGATCGCCAGGAAGGCTTCGGTCGGCGTGAACACGCCGGGCATCGTCACCATGCCGTAATGCATGGCGCGCGCCATCACCTCGGCATCGATGTTGGGACTGACCAGCAGCCGCCCTCCGGCCTGGTGCAAGCCATCGACATCGGCCGGCGTCAGCACCGTGCCGGCGCCGACCAGCGCCGTTTTCGGCAGCACTTGGACGATGCGGGCGATCGACGAGAACGGTTGCGGTGAGTTCAGCGGCACTTCGATCGCCTCGATGCCGGCGTCGAACAGCGCCTGGCCCATGGCCATCGCCTCGGTGGGCTTGAGCCCGCGAAGGATGGCAACCAGGCCGCGCTTGAGTTTTGGAAACGGTGCGGTCTGGCTCATCGGGCAACTCCAATTCTGGCGATCATGCCGTTCTCGCGCGCCGCCTCGACGAGACCGGCACGCACTGCCTCGTCGGCGTCGACGGCCCGGAGCTCAAGCCCAGCAAGCCCAAGTGCGGCCTGGTAGAGTGCGGCCAGCGCGCCGGAGGCAATCAGCACCACGGGTTCGGCGCCGGCGCCATGCCGGCGGCTGGCGGAGGCGATCTCGCCGCCGATCAAAAGGCCGGACAGGCAGGCGGCGGCATCGTCGGCTTTCAGATCCTGCAGCAGGCCGGCGGCCCGGATCGAAAACAGTCGCGAGGTGATATCGCCGCCTTCGCCCAATGCGGTTTCGCACCAGCGGCGGAAGAACGGATTGTCCGATGTGACGGGCTTCGGATGTTCGCCGAGCGAATGGCGCAGGATCGAGTGCGCGGCAAGCACGGAAAACAGCTCGCCGGTCGGCCAGGTGCCGAAGCCGGTAACGGCGCCATCCTCGACCAGCACCCATTTCGAATGGGTGCCGGGCATGCAGACCAACTGGCGCCCCCTGGCCGGCAGGCCGGCGCCGGCAAGCTGGGTTTCCTCGCCGCGCATGACGTCGGGCGCGTCAGTCAGCCGCTGGGCCAGACCCGGAACGATGCGGATGTCACGGCTCTGTCCGGGCACGCTGGCGGCGCCCGCAAGGATGGCGGTAAGCGGCGCCGGCACGGTGACATAGGGCGCTTCGAGCCAGCCCTGGCGGGACCCGGCCATGCCGCAGATGATGACGGGCAGCGCCGCTGGTGCTCCCATCGCCGCCAGATGCCCTTCGAGGATGGTCGAAAAGCCCTTTTGCTGCGCGGTGATCAGGCCGTCATCGCCGCGGCGTTCGGCAAGCATCTTGCCTTGCCCGTCGATCAGCCAGACCCGCATGCGGGTCGTGCCCCAGTCGACGGCGGCGACCGCCGGTGCGTTGCCGGCTTGGCTCACAGGAAACCTCCATCGACGATCAGCATCTGCGCCGTCAGCATGCGCGAAGCGTCCGAGGCCAGGAACAGCACCGTGCCGACGATGTCGTCGGGCTGCATCACCTGTTTTATGCACTGCTTGGCGACATGGGCGGCAAGCCCCTGTTCGGTCACCCAGAGCTCCTTCTGCCGCTCGGTGATCACCCAGCCGGGTGCGATGGCGTTGACGCGGATGCCGTCCACACCGAGCTTGCCGGCCAGCCCCTTGGTCAGACCGAGGATACCGGCCTTGGCGGCCGTGTAGGAGGGCATGTCGGGGTGGTTGATCAGATAGGACGTCGAGGTGAAGTTGATGATCGAGCCGCCGCCGGCCCGCTTCATGCCCGGCGCCACCGCTTGCGCGGTGAAGAAATGCGGCCTCAGATTAATGGCTTGGTTGTTGTCCCAGAACTCGACCGTCACGTCTTCGACGGCGTGGCGTTCGTCCCAGGCCGCATTGTTGACCAGCACGGTGACATCGCCGTGCGCCTCGGCAGCCTTCGCGGCGGACGCCCGCAGGGCCTCGACATCGCGCAAATCGGTCTTGAGGTAGAGCGGCCGGCGGCCGAATTCTTTCTCGATGCGGTCGGCAAGAGCTGTGCTTGGGCCGTCGGCGATGTCGATGAAGGCGACATTGGCGCCCTGGCGCACAAAACCCTCGGTCAGTGCCGCGCCAATTCCGGAGCCGCCGCCGGTGATCAGCACCGAGGCTCCTTCGAGGTCGGCAAAATGCGCCGATGGCATCATCGTTGTTGTCTCCCAGCGCATGACCCCGAAAATCGGATCGATTTTCGGAAAGGGATCATGCGCAAATGTTAAATGCTACAGCGTCCTTTGCGCGTCTTGAAAGACGCGCGGCGCCGTAGCGTGATCGGCGCGCATCCTAGCCACGCAAGGCGCGCGGGCAAGGGCGAACCGCCGAATTTCAGGGCTTATGTCAGACAAAACGACAATGCGCCGCACCGGATGCGCACGGCAGCACCGTCGGGGTTGGGGATCTCGGAGGACCGCCGGTCAGATCGCCTTGGCGCGCAGGGCGCCGCGGAAGGAATCGCGGAGATAGCCGAGCGTGGCGTCGGCATCGACCGGCTTGCCGAACAGATAGCCCTGTCCGCCGGCGCAGCCAAACTGGACCAGGCGATCGGCCTGCGCTTCCTGCTCGATTCCTTCGGCGACGACGTCCATGCCGAGCCCTTCGCACATTGCGAGGATAGCGCGGATGATGTGTTCCGACGGCCTGTCGTCGAGAATGGAGGAGACGAAGGCGCGATCGATCTTGAGCTTGTCGAAATGGAATTCGCGCAAGCGGCCGAGCGAGGACTGGCCGGTGCCGAAATCGTCTAGCGAGACGCGGATGCCGACGCGGCGCAGATCCTCGACGATCTGCGCGGCCGAGGCCGGGTCGTTCATCAGGCCGGTCTCGGTGATCTCGATCTCCAGCCGGCGCGGATCGAAGCCGGTGCGGTCGAGGATCGCCAGTATGTGCAGGCCGGTGTTCTGGTCGACGAGCTGCGAGGGTGACAGGTTGAACGACAGGAACAGGTCCTTCGGCCAGCTTCTGGCGGCCTCCGTCGCCTTGCGCAGCACCAGCTGCGACAACGGGCCGATGATGCCGCGCTCCTCGGCGATGGGAATGAAGACGGTCGGCGGCACGGAACCCAGGTCGCGGTCGGTCCAGCGCGCCAGCGTCTCGAAGCCGATGGTGCGGCGCGTGGCGAGATCGACGATGGGTTGGAAATGCGGCTCCACTTCGCCGGCCGAGACAGCCCGGCGCAGCGCCTGTTCGATGCGGGTGACGCGCTTGGCCGCTTCTTCCATCTCACGGGTGTAGACGACGACGCGGCCACGGCCGGAACGCTTGGCGTGGTAGAGTGCCGTCTCTGCCTTGTTGATGAGGATTTCCGTGGTCTCGTCGCCCGAATAGAACAACGAGCAGCCGACCGAGGCCGAAAGCCTGGCGGTGCGTTCGCCGACATCGTAGGGCGCCGACAGGATCTCGATCAGCATGCGCGACTTTTCGGCCGCAGCGTCCTCGCTGAATACCATCGGATAGAGAAAAGCAAATTCGTCGGCGCCGATGCGGCAGACCGTGGAATAGCCGTCCATAGAGGCGCGCAGCCGCATCGCGACCTGGATCAGGATGTCGTCGCCGGCCTTGTGGCCGAACAGATCGTTGATCGGCTTGAAGCCGTCGAGGTCGAGAATCCCGACGGTAAAGGGCGCGGGATCGTCGGCTCGGTCGGCGATCAGCCGATCGACCTTGTCGAAGAAGCGGCGATGGTTGCCAAGCCCGGTCAACGGATCGGTGAATGCCAGATCCGTGCTCTCCCTGTTTGCCTGACCGGTGCCAAACGAAGTTTGCATCGGTGTCCCTGTTTTGTGACTTCGGAATTTATTTTCAGACTGGCAGCAAACCCTTTAGGAAACGTATCGCGAAATCGATTTTCCATGGGCAACCGCGACCTGTTTCGAAGGATCGATGTGAGGTGTGCATTCGGGCTCAAGGAACAACGAGGACGCGCAGCCTGGCTCCTGTCACGGAATGACCGGCAGGGCCGAGCTTGCGACTTGCTGATGCCAATCTTCAAAAGGTCGCGATTGGCAGACGGGCAGTGAGCCTGTACAGGCAGGACAGTCGCCCATCAGAGCCGCCGGAGACCCGCCATGAAGCTGAAAATCGCCGTCCAGATGGACCACATCTCCACCGTGTCGATCGCCGGCGACACCTCGTTCGCGCTGTCGCTGGAAGCGCAGCGGCGTGGCCATGAGCTGTTCCACTACACGCCGGATCGGCTGTCGTTGCGCGACGGCAAGGTGTTTGCCCGCATTGAGGAGATGCAGGTGCGCGACGAGAAAGGCAGCCACTATTCGCTGGGCGAGAAGGTGCGCACCGATCTGTCGGAGATGGACGTCGTCCTGCTGCGCCAGGATCCGCCCTTCGACATGAACTACATCACCACCACGCACATCCTGGAGCGCATCCACCCGAAGACGCTCGTGGTCAACGACCCGGCCTGGGTGCGCAACAGCCCGGAAAAGATCTTCGTCACCGAATTTGCCGACCTGATGCCGGACACGCTGATCACCAAGGATCCACTCGAAGTTGCCGCCTTCCGCAAGGAGTTCGGCGACATCATCGTCAAGCCGCTCTACGGCAATGGCGGCGCCGGCATCTTCCATCTGCTGGAGGGCGACCGCAACCTGGCCTCGCTGCTGGAAATGTTCGGCCAGATGTTTCGCGAACCCTATATCGTGCAGCGCTATCTCAA
The DNA here is from genome assembly GCF_003998715.1 of Mesorhizobium sp. M7A.F.Ca.CA.002.15.2.1. NCBI lineage: Bacteria > Pseudomonadati > Pseudomonadota > Alphaproteobacteria > Hyphomicrobiales > Phyllobacteriaceae > Mesorhizobium > Mesorhizobium sp. M7A.F.Ca.CA.002.15.2.1. The sequence continues at coordinate 4,674 of NZ_RZPI01000082.1, read as the reverse complement.
GGACGTGCGCAAGGGCGACAAGCGCATCATCCTGATCGACGGCGAGCCGGTCGGCGCCATCAACCGGGTGCCCGCCGAACATGATTCCCGCTCCAATATGCATGTCGGCGGCCGCGCCGAAAAGACCGAGCTGACGGCGCGCGAACGCGAGATCTGCGCCCGCATCGGGCCGTCGCTGAAGGAGCGTGGCTTCATCCTGGTCGGCATCGACGTCATCGGTGACTACATGACCGAGATCAATGTCACCTCGCCGACCGGCGTGCGCGAGGTCAAACGCTTCGGCGGCGCCGACATCGCCAGCCTGTTCTGGGACGCGGTCGAGGACAAGCGCGGGTAAGCCGTTTTCATTTTGTCTTAACCATGTTCCGTTTTTGCAACCGCGCTCAATTCGGCTGCAACCCACGCGCTCACATGTTCCCGTAATGTTCTTGATTTGACCGAGGATTTGTGATTGTCTGCCCGTGGGGCCATTTCTTGGCCATCGCGTGGGTTGTGGCCTGGGGGCAAAGAAATGGTGGCGCGGGTTCGCACGGTCGCTTTCCAGGGCATCGAGGCCGTGCCGGTCGATGTGCAGGTGATGATCGCGCCCGGCAAGGTCAACATGCACATCGTCGGCCTGGGCGACAAGGCGGTGGCCGAAAGCCGCGAGCGGGTGCAGGCCGCACTGCATGCTTCAGGCCTGTCGATGCCGTCGAAGAAGGTCACGGTCAATCTGGCGCCGGCCGACCTGCCGAAGGAAGGCAGTCACTACGACCTGCCGATCGCGCTTGGCCTGATGGCTGCCCTTGGCGCCATTCCGGGCGACATGCTGGCCGGCTATGTCGTACTTGGAGAATTGTCGCTCGACGGCACGATTGCCGCGGTCGCCGGCGCCTTGCCGGCGGCGATCGCCGCCAATGCCGAGGGCAAAGGCCTGATCTGCCCGTTCGCCTGCGGACCTGAGGCGGCCTGGGCTGGAAAGGATTTCGACATTCTGGCACCGCGCAGCCTGATTGCCATCGCCAATCATTTTCGCGGCACGCAGGTGCTGTCGCGCCCCGAGGCCGGCATCCACGCCGCCGCGCTGGATTTGCCCGACCTCGCCGACATCAAGGGCCAGGAGACCGCCAAGCGGGCGCTGGAAGTGGCGGCCGCCGGCGGGCATAATCTTCTCATGATCGGCCCGCCGGGCTCGGGCAAATCGATGCTGGCGCAGCGGCTGCCGTCGATCCTGCCGCCGCTGGCGCCGAAGGAATTGCTCGAAGTCTCGATGATCGCGTCGGTGGCGGGAGAGCTCGGCGAAGGCAAATTGACTGACCGGCGGCCGTTCCGCGCGCCGCACCACTCGGCCTCGATGGCGGCGATGGTCGGCGGCGGCATCCGCGCGCGGCCGGGCGAGGTGTCGCTGGCCCATCACGGCGTGCTGTTCCTCGACGAGTTTCCCGAGTTCACGCCGCAGACGCTCGATGCGCTGCGCCAGCCGTTGGAGACCGGCGACTGCATGATCGCGCGGGCCAACCATCGCGTCACCTATCCAGCGCGTATCCAGCTGGTGGCCGCGATGAACCCGTGCCGCTGCGGCATGGCCGGCGAGCCTGGTTATCGCTGCCTGCGCGGCGAGCGCTGCCGCACCGACTATCAGGCGCGCATTTCGGGCCCGCTGCTCGACCGCATCGATCTCAGGATCGAAGTGCCGGCGGTCTCGGCCAGCGACCTGATCCGGCCCGACCGGGCGGAGAAAAGTGCCGATGTGGCGATGCGCGTGGCACGCGCCCGCACCATCCAGCGCGAGCGCTTCGAGCGGCTCGGCGCCACCCGCGCCACCACCAACGCGCATTGCGCGCCCTCGGTCATCGAGGAGATCGCCATGCCGGACGCCGCCGGCCTGTCGCTGCTCAAGGACGCCAGCGAAAAGCTCGCCTTTTCGGCGCGAGCCTATCACCGGGTGCTGAAGGTGGCGCGGACACTCGCCGATCTCGACGCCAGCGAAACCGTCGGCCGCATCCATCTGGCCGAAGCGATTTCCTACCGCATGAGCTCGGAGCGGGTGGCGCAGGCGGCGTAGATCACTCGCCGCCCGACAAGCCGACTCTGCCACACCACCTTCCGCAATCACGCCATAACCGTCATCCGACGAATCGGCCATCTCCGCACTGCGGCGGACCTGATTGTCCGCTTGGTCGACGTCCTCACCACCCAACGGCCCCCACCGACCGGGCGCCGGCCGTTTCTCCGTCTTCGGGGGCGTGGACGTCATCGCATCGGACCAAAGTCTTGGTCTCCGCATTGGGAATTCCTTATTTAGATAATGTGAATATGATTGCGGTCGGGGAGTCCGCTATGTTCGTTGACTACTACGAAGTTTTGGAAGTCAGCCCGAACGCCAACTCGGAAACGCTGGAGCGCATATTTCGCTATTTTGCGATGCGCTATCATCCCGACAATCGCGAAACCGGCGATGAAGCCCGCTTCAGTGAAATCGTGGAAGCCCACAACACGCTCAAGGATCCGGTCAAACGCGCTCAATACGACATCGCGTATAGGGACCATGCCGGCCTTCGCCGCGAATTGACCGAGGAAGCCAGCAACAGCAAAGGCATCGAGCGGGATGTCGTGATCCAGGCCAGGCTGCTGTCGCTGCTTTACGCGAAGCGCCGGCACGACGTCAGCAATCCCGGGATCGGGGATGTGGAGCTCGAACGCCTGTCAGACTGTCCGCGAGAGCATCTCGAGTTTCATCTCTGGTATCTAAAAGCGAAGGGCTGGATAGCAAGAGTGGAAAACGGGACGATCGCGATTACGGTGGAAGGCGTCGATAGGGTCAACTCCGAACACCGTCGCGATCCCACCATCCGGCTCCTGGACCATACAGCTTCCTGACGCCTCACCTCCGGAGGAAGTCAGGCCGAAGACCTGCCGCCCCATTCACGGCAGGGACTGGCCTCTTCAGCCCTGCTGCGCCTTCAGTTCCAGCCGCCGCGCGTGCAACACCGGCTCGGTGTAGCCGTTGGGCTGGGCGCGGCCCTTGAATACCAGGTCGCAGGCGGCGAGGAAGGCTATCGACTTGTCAAAGTCGGCCGCCATCGGCTCGTAGAGCGGGTCGCCCTCGTTCTGGCGGTCGACGATGTCAGCCATGCGCTTCATCGTCGCCATCACCTGGTCCTCGCTGCACACGCCGTGGTGCAGCCAGTTGGCGATGTGCTGTGAGGAAATACGCAGCGTGGCGCGGTCTTCCATCAGGCCGACATCGTTGATGTCAGGCACTTTCGAGCAGCCGACGCCCTGGTCGATCCAGCGCACGACATAGCCAAGAATGCCCTGCGCGTTGTTGTCGAGTTCCTTCTGGATATCCTCGGGCGACCAGTTCGGCCGCACGGCAACGGGCACCGACAGGATGTCGTCGAGCCTGGCCTTCGGCCGGTTCTTCAGCGCCGCCTGCACGGCGTGAACATCGACCTTGTGATAGTGCGTGGCATGCAGCGTCGCCGCCGTCGGCGACGGCACCCAGGCGGTGTTGGCGCCGGCCTTGGGGTGGACGATCTTCTCCACCAGCATCGCAGCCATCAGATCCGGCATCGCCCACATGCCCTTGCCGATCTGGGCGTGGCCGGCCAGCCCGCATTCCAGCCCGGTGTCGACATTCCACGCCTCGTAGGCGGAAATCCAGGCGGCCTGCTTCATGTCGCCCTTGCGGATCATCGGGCCGGCTTCCATCGAGGTGTGGATCTCGTCGCCGGTGCGGTCGAGAAAGCCGGTGTTGATGAACACGACGCGCTCCTTTGCGGCGCGGATTGCCTCCTTGAGGTTGACGGTGGTGCGCCGCTCCTCATCCATGATGCCCATCTTGATGGTATTTTTCGCCATGCCGAGCAGGGCCTCGACGCGGTCGAATATCTCGACGGCGAAGGCGACTTCGTCGGGCCCATGCATCTTGGGTTTCACGACATACATCGAGCCGGCGCGGGAATTGGCGCGGCGGCCGTTCGGCCCGACATCGTGCAACGCGATCAGCGCCGTCATCGCCGCATCCATGATGCCTTCCGGAACCTCATTGCCGTCGCGGTCGAGGATCGCCGGGCTGGTCATCAGGTGGCCGACATTCCTGACCAGCATCAGCGAGCGGCCGGGCACGGTCAGCGTGCCGCCGGCGGGCGCGGTGTAGGCGCGGTCGGGATTGAGCTTGCGGACAAAACTCTTGCCGCCCTTGGTGATCTCTTCCGCTAGGTCACCCTTCATCAGGCCGAGCCAGTTGCGGTAGACGACGACCTTGTCTGGCGCATCCACCGCCGCGACCGAATCCTCGCAGTCCTGGATGGTGGTCAGCGCCGATTCCAGGATGACATCGGCGATGCCCGCCGGATCGGTGCGGCCGATCTGGTTGTTGCGGTCGATCACGATCTCGATGTGCAGGCCGTTGCGCACAAGCAGCACGGCATCGGGATTGGCGGCATCGCCGCGATAGCCGACGAATTGCCTGGGGTCGGCCAGCGTCGTCGAGCCGGCGCCGGCGCTCAGCCGCAAGGCACCCTGCGCCAGCGACAGGCCATTGACGCCGGCCCATTTGCCGGACGTGAGCGGGGCAGCCTCGTCGAGAAAGGTCTTCGTCCAGGCGACGACCTTGGCGCCGCGTGCCGGATTGAAGGCTTTGCCCTTTTCGGCGCCATCCGTTTCGGGGATGGCATCGGTGCCGTAGAG
>NZ_RZPI01000829.1:0-2169 GCF_003998715.1 Mesorhizobium sp. M7A.F.Ca.CA.002.15.2.1 | reverse complement strand
GGCTGGCTTCCTCGACCGGCTGGCGTTGACCGGCGATCCGGAATCGGTGCTGCGCGGCTTCTTCGTGCAGGCAAGGCGAGAAACCGACAGGCCGACGCTGGAGGCGATTGTCCGTCATTTTTCGCAACCGTCCCTGAACCGCGTCATCGACAGCCTCGAGCGTGCGGCCGCCGCCGATGAGTTCGCGGCAAAGACGCTGGCGACGATCCGCACCCGCTCGCCGACCAGCCTGCGCGTCGCCTGGCGGCAGATCAGCGCCGGACTGACGCTGTCCATGGAAGCCTGCATGAAGATGGAGTTCCGCATCCTCAACCGGATGCTCGCCGGCCATGATTTCTACGAAGGCATCCGCGCTGCCATCATCGACAAGGGCTCGAAGCCGCAATGGCGGCCGGCAAGCCTCGCAGCGGTCAGCGAAGCGGATGTCGACGCCTATTTCGCTCCGCTCGGCGAACGGGAACTCCTGATATGAGCGAGGTGACCTCAAGGCGCATCGTTCTGCAGCCCTCGGGGGTGGAGGTGATCTTCGCCTGGTTCCAGCGCGTCATATCGGGCTACTGCCTGCTGTTCGGCATTCTCTACTGGATCAAGCTGATCGGCTTTTATCCGGGCACACTGTGGCGTTTCGACCTGATGCCCGTGCACTGGCAGGTCGCGGCGGTGGTGCTCGCCGTGTTCTTTCCCTTTGCCGCTGCCGGCCTGTGGATGCTGGCGTCCTGGGGCCCGGTGATATGGTTCATTTGCGCGGTGACCGAGACGGTCATGTACGCCGGCTTTCCCGAGTTGTTCGGCCACCGCTTGCTGATTGTCGTCTCGCATGCGGCGGTGGCGGTGCTCTACGTCGTCTTTCGCGTCGTCATCTACCTGCAGAAGCGCCCGGTCCGCCACTAAGCCGTTGAACCCATTGGCGGCCCGGCTGTCGCCTCGAATGAGCCCTGCAATCGTTGCCGAAATCTTTAGGTTAATTATCCTTGCTCGGGTGACCGTTCGTTAAGCCTCTTCCGAAACCTCTTACCGGTAAGCTCTTGTTAGCCCTAGCGTTTAAGTCGAATTTTATGAGTATTCGATAGTGTCGCGATCAAGGTGAAAAACAAAAAATCACCAGGGCGACAAACGAGAGGCAAAGACAATGATCAATTCGCGTCCGGCGGCGAAGACCGCCAACGTATCCGACGATCGCCGTGAGGCTATCCGTTCCCTGTACATGGAATCGCTGCAGCTTGTTGAACGGCTGCACCGCCGCCTGCTTGATGTGATCAAAGACGAATTCGACCGCAACGGCCGTTCCGACATCAATGCCATCCAGGCACTGCTGCTGTTCAACATCGGCAATTCCGAACTGACCGCGGGCGAGCTGCGCTCGCGTGGCTACTATCTCGGCTCGAACGTCTCCTACAATCTGAAGAAGCTGGTCGATCTCGGCTTCATCAACCATCAGCGCTCGCGCATCGACCGCCGTTCGGTCCGTGTCTCGCTGACGCCGAAGGGCAATGAGGTGGCCGAGGTCGTCGCCGGCCTCTATGAGCGTCATGTCGGCTCGATCGAACAGGTCGGCGGCATCAACACCGATGAGTTCAAGCAGATGAACCGCGCTTTGCAGCGGCTCGACCGCTTCTGGAACGACACCATCGCCTACCGGATGTAAGGATGTAAGACATCCGCCGCATCGGATCCGGCCCGCGCCACAGAAGCGCGGCCGAAATATCGACCTTCAGTCAGGGCCGGTGCCGAGAGGCATCGGCCTTTCTTTGATTTGGCTGGTCATTGCACCGCGTGGTCGATCGCCGATCGATACCCAAAAAGCACGGTCCGTTCTTTTCGGAATGCTGGCCGGTCGGATTTGGCCGCAAGGCCACGTTGCCGCCATATTCCAATGGAACCGAGAATGGCAGTGATGCTGTGGTGAAGGCCATGCGTTCACCCGCAGCCCGTATCGCGCCTGTGCATTGTCACACCAAGCTGATACGGACCATGGTTGGCTAATTGTTAAGATTGCCAATTTTACAGTGCGGGCGAGATCGCCCGGTGATCAACGCAGCAAGTGATCGAACTGCTACCAATGTCTGGAACGTCCATGAAAACCAGCCGTCGTTTTTTCCTGTCCGGAGCCTCCGCGCTCGCAGCCGCGGTGGTCGCCGGCGGCGCCAATGCGCAGGATGTGATCGGTGA
>NZ_RZPI01000828.1:0-2172 GCF_003998715.1 Mesorhizobium sp. M7A.F.Ca.CA.002.15.2.1 | reverse complement strand
CAGCAGGCGCTCGCGCCCATGCGCCCAGCCGCCCGCCGCTGCCAACGCGCCGACGAGATAACCGAGATAATTGGCCGACGCGATCCAACCGGCATCGGCAGGCGACAGATGCAATTCCTGCATCATGCCGGGCAGGATCGGCGTGTAGACGAAACGGCCGATGCCCATGGCAACCGCCATGGCAATCATGCCGGCGAAGGCGAAACGCAGCGCTGTCGAGGTGGCTGATGTCATTGCACTGCACAATAAGTGCAGGGGTCGCTGAAACAATCGCCATCTGTTGGGCCAGCGCGTGCGCGGGACGTGGTGCTCGCCTCGACTTTCCTCAAGCCGGAACGCTTGGCGGCTGCTCAGCAGCGGCCGCCGGCGTGCAACGGGGCCGTCTCGTGCACTGTCCGCCGTGCCGTCAGCCTGAACGGCACATCGCCCAGTTCGCGTTCCGACATGGTGTTCAGCACCGGATGCGAAAGCGGATCGGTCAGCCATCTCTGCGTTTCGCTGTCCGGGTGCGGCTCATACGGCGTACTCGCAGCGAAAAAGACCTTCAGCGACGACGACAAGATCCTCAGCATTTCCGGCTCCACAGGTCTGTCTCTTCCGATAAAATCCGCCGTTTCGACATGCCTTTCAATTGAGATTTCAGCCGGATCAGTTTAGAAAAACTCAATGGCCATGCTCAACCGCGTCCACCTCAACGGCCTGCGCGCCGTCGAAACCGTTGCCCGTCTCGGATCGCTGGCGGCGGCCGCCGGTGAGCTCAACGTTTCCGCAGCCAGCAGATAAGCCGTACCGAAAAACAGCTCGGCCAGGCGCTGTTCGAGCGAACGGCGAGCGGTCTGGTGCTGACCGAATTCGGCGCCGTCTTCGCGGCCCGCCTTGGTGCTGGATTTCGTGAGCTTTCCCAGGCCGTGGCGCTGGCCGACGAGGCTACGCAATGCACATTGGTGGTTTCGGTGGCGCCGGCCTTTGCCTCGAAGTGGCTGTTGCCCAGACTATCTCGCCACTTCGACCGGCATCCCAACGTGCTGCTGCGCATCGACGCTTCGGTGCGGCTGGTCAATCTCGATCACTCAGACATCGACATCGCCATCCGGCTTGGCGACGGCAAATGGCCGGGCGGGCGCACGGAACTGCTCTTGGCGCAGGAAGTCTTCCCGGTCTGCGCGCCGGCGATTGCCCAAAAACTGAAGTCGATCGAGGACCTTGCCCAGACCTGCGCGATCACCGACGAGCGAGCAATGATCAACTGGGAAAGCTGGTTCGAGACGGCCGGCGTCCCACCTGTCAGCTTCCTCAAGGGTGCGCGTTTCACCGACCCGATGCTGTGCCTGGAATCGGCGATTGCCGGCCACGGCGTGATGCTGGGCTGGCAATTGCTCGCCGCGGATGCGCTGGCCGACGGGCGGCTGGTGGCGCCTTTCGGTATCCGCGCCCAGAGCGGGCTCGGCTATTGGCTGGTGACCTCGTCCGTCAAGGCGGAAAGCCGCAAGGTCCGGGATTTCAAGGTCTGGATCAGGGAAGAGATCGAAGCAACCATGGCGCGGTTCGGGTCCGCAAACCCAAAACCCGCCGGCGCGATCGCGGTGGAAAGCGCCGCGCCGCCGCTCTATGGTAGGTCGGACATCAAACTACGACAGGCAGGATCATGACCACACATTCGCGCGGCGTTTCCGCATCAATCGACCCGGTGAAGCTCGACAGGCTGGCGGAAGTCGCCATCAAGGTCGGGCTGCAATTGCAGCCAGGGCAGGATCTGGTGCTGACGTCATCGATCGCGGCACTGCCGCTAACCAGGCGGATCGTCGAGCATGCCTACAAGGCCGGCGCCGGCCTGGTGACGCCGATCTTCAACGATGACGAGATGACGCTGGCGCGCTACCGCTTCGGCGCCGATGCGAGCTTCGACCGCGCCGCCGGCTGGCTCTATGAAGGCATGGCGAAGGCCTTCTCCAACAATGCGGCCAGGCTTGCGGTGCGCGGCGAGGATCCGTCGCTGCTCTCCGCACAGGATCCGGCGAAAGTGGCGCGCGCCAACAAGGCCAATTCGATGGCTTATCAGCCGGCGTTGGAAAAGATCACCGGCTTCGACATCAATTGGAACATCGTCGCCTATCCGGACCTCGCCTGGGCCAAACAGGTCTTCCCCGGCGATGCCGACGATGTTGCGGTCGT
>NZ_RZPI01000827.1:0-2179 GCF_003998715.1 Mesorhizobium sp. M7A.F.Ca.CA.002.15.2.1 | reverse complement strand
CCGTTGCCGGCGACGCCGCACGCGCGCGACACGCGCTCGATCTTCGTCGACGGCCATTATAGGCCGAAGGAGATGTGGCGTGAGGCCGGCGGCGCCGCCTTCAACCCCGGCAATTATTATTATGTCGGCGGCAATTCGAAGTTCTATGGCGCGGTGCTGATCCGCTACCGCAAGGAAGATTTCGCCGCCATGGAGCACTTTGGCGGGGTCTCGCCGGCATGGCCGTTCTCCTATGAGGAATTCGAGCCCTGGTATTCGAAAGCCGAACAGCTGTTTCGCGTGCGCGGTGCACTGGGCGAGGATCCGACCGAGCCGTTCCATTCGATCCCCTACGCCTACAAGCCGGTGCCCGACGAGGCGCCGATCGCCCGCGCCCGCGCCGAGCTGAAAAACCTCGGCCTGCATCCGGCCTCGCTGCCGCTCGGCGTCGACATCGACACCTGGCTGAAAGAGGGCAAGACCGGCTGGGACGCGTTTCCCAACACCGGCCAGGGCAAGGTCGACGCGCAGACAGGACCGCTGACGGCGGCCCTGAAGGACACCAACATCCGGCTCGAGACCGGCTGTTATGTCGAGTACCTGGAGGCATCGACCGACGGCAAAACCATTGCTGCCATCCACTATCGGCAGAATGGTGAGCTGAAAAAGGTGGCGCCGAAACTGGTCATCCTCTCCGCTGGCGCGGTCAATTCCGCCGTCATCCTGCTGCGCTCGCCTTCGGCCGATGGCAATGGTCTTGCCAACCGCTCCGATCAGGTCGGGCGCAATTTCATGAACCACAATTCCAGCGCCATGCTGGCGATCGATCCGCGCCGCCGCAACGATGCCGTCTACCAGAAGACGCTGATGCTCAACGACTACTATCTGTCCGACGGCAAGGGCGGTAAGCCGCTGGGGAACGTCCAACTGCTCGGCAAGATCGACGGCAACATGCTGCGGGCCAATGTCAAGTACACGCCGGGATTCGCGCTCGACTTCATGGCCGGCCACGCCGTCGACTGGTACCTGATGTGCGAAGACCTGCCCGACCCGGAAAGCCGCATCATGGTCGACGGCAAGGACATCGTCATGCAGTGGCGGCGCTCCAACATGCAGTCGCTCGACGGGCTGAACAAGGTAATGCGCGAAAACTTCCGCGCCTGCGGCTATCCCATCGTGCTGTCGCGCCCCTTCGACAAGCGCACGCCGTCGCATCAATGCGGCACGATCAAGATGGGCGACGATCCGGCGACGGCGGCGCTCGACCCCTACTGCCGCTCCTTCGACCACCGGAACCTGTTCGTCGTCGACGCCGGTTTCCTGCCGAACTCGGCGGCGGTCAACCCAGCGCTGTCGATTGCAGCCCAAGCGCTGCGCGTTGCTGACCACATCCGCAAGACGGACCTCGCCGCATGACCCGCCCCGCCGCTATCGTCACCGGCGGCGCGCGCGGCATCGGCCTCGCCTGCGCCCAGGCACTGGCGGATGCCGGCTTCGATATTCTGGTCGCCGACCTTGCCGAAACAGCCGCCGACGGACTTGCCCCCGACATCGCCAAGCGTGGCGCAAAATTCGCCTATGTCAGGTGCGACATCGCGGACCTCGACACCCATACAGCACTTGTCGATGCCGCGATGCGCGCCTTCGGCCGCATCGACTGCCTGGTCAACAATGCCGGCGTCGGCGCCGTGGTGCGCGGTGACCTCTTGGACCTCAAGCCGGAGAATTTCGACCGCACGCTGGGCATCAACCTGCGCGGCACCGTCTTCCTCAGCCAGGCTGTCGCCAAGGCGATGCTGGCTGCGCCAGGCGATCAGAGATCCATCATCACCATCACCTCGGTCAGTGCTGAAATGGCGTCGCCGGAACGGCCGGACTACTGCATCTCGAAGGCCGGGCTTTCGATGTGGGTGAAGAACCTGGCGTTGCGGCTTGCGCCTGAAAACATCGGCGTCTTCGAAGTCCGGCCCGGCATCATCCGCACCGACATGACCTCAGGCGTGACCGCCAAATATGACGCCCTTATCGACGGCGGCCTGGTTCCGGCCAAACGCTGGGGCGAAGCATCGGACATCGGCGCGGTGGTGGCGACGCTCGCCGGCGGCAAGCTCGGCTTTTCGACCGGCTCGATCATCAATGTCGACGGCGCGCTCTCGGTGCCACGGCTATGAATGGATCAGGAAATGACTGACTATATCAT
>NZ_RZPI01000826.1:0-2188 GCF_003998715.1 Mesorhizobium sp. M7A.F.Ca.CA.002.15.2.1 | reverse complement strand
GGAGGCTTCAGCCTGGAAACACGTGAGGCTTGGAAACATCCGCTCGATATTGTGAGCGCGCAGCCGTCGGCAGCGCGCTCGACTCTTTGTTCGAACGATCGGGTCAATCGGAGCGACTATTCCAGAATAACGGTGGCCTCCACCTCGAAAAGCATGGGATCGATTGCAAGCTTGGGAACGGGAACCAGAGTCTGCGCCGGCAGCGCCTCGCCGAACATGTCCTTGACGTTCCTGGTCAACACCTCGAGCTTGGACATGTCGTGGTCGACCACGAAGACCGTGAGCTTCGCCACCTGATCCGGCTTGGCGCCGATGCCCTCAAGCGCAGCATGCAAATTTGCGTAGGCCTGCTTCACCTGGACGGCGAAATCCGGTGACAAGGTTCCTGTGCTGTCTTGGCCGCCCTGCCCGGAGATGTAGGCGATCCGAGCTCCGAGCGGTGCGATTACGGCGGTGCTGTAGCCATTCGGCGACGGGTCGTAGAGTGCCTGTGGATTGACAATAGTCAGCTTGAACTCGTTCGCCGGCGACGCAGTGGGGACTGCAATGGTCATGATGATTAGCCCTCCGATAAGCAGATGCTTGATTGCGCGTGACATGGTTTTTCGCTTGGCTCCGCAGCCTGCGAGCAACCTACCCTGGCGCCTGCAGATTGAACTTTAACCTAATCGCTACGTGAATCGTGCGATGTACGAGTCATCGTATGGTACGTCGTACGAGTCAATCGCTCAAGATCGACATTTGTCGCGTTGCCGGTCAAAATCGATGTTCTGAAAAAGCGAGGACGACGGATGGTAGCCAAACGCAGCGGCGCCCGGAGCAAAGGGGATCAACGGATAAGCGTGTCGCTCCAGCCCGTGCAGCAAGCGAGCACCGAGCCGCCGCTGTCTCGAGAGCGTATCGTGGCGACCGCGGTGGAACTGCTGGACGCCCAGGGCATAGACGGATTGACAATGCGTCGGCTGGCCGATCGCCTCGGCTCGGGTGTGATGAGTCTATATTGGCACGTCGACAACAAGGAGGATGTCTTTGATCTAGCAGTCGATTCGGTGCTCGAACATCGCGGATCGCCTGAAACAGGTGAGTCTCCGGACTGGCGCGGAGACGTCGTTCATATGCTCGAAGACTGGCGCGCCAGAATGTTGCGCCATCCTTGGTCGGCATCGCTGTTGCCGCGCCGGGCGCTCGGTCGGAACATTCTCGGTCGCCTGGAAATGCTGAGCAAGACCTTGTCCAGAGCCGGTGTTGCGGACGCGGATCTGAACGCCGCGATATGGTCGCTCTGGAACTATGTGATGGGCGCCACCCTCACCCGGGCAAGCTTCGATCTCTCGGAAGAAGACAGGGCAGCCGCACAGCAGCGTCTTACACATCTCAGCGAACACTACCCGACAATCGAACGCTCTCGTCTGCTGTTGGACAACGATTGGGATGGCGCCTTCCGAAGAGGCCTCGACTTCCTGCTCGACGGCCTCTCGCCAAGATAGAATTCCGGCGCTCCGCCCGGAGCAGACCGGATGGCGCTGCTTTGCGCACGCGACGCAAGAGCTTCCCAGTCCACATCATCACGTTTGGCTCGCCGCCAAGGCGGCGCAGGCAGCGGGCAAGCCCCAGATGCTCGATCCCATCGCGGCGGTGGCTGGTGCGGCTGCATTGCAGCTGAATTGTTGCAGTTGGCGATGTCGTCGCCACGCATTGCCAACCGCTGGTCGGAATCCTCTCTGCAGTCGATCTTTTGCGCAAAACCTTTTTGGCCGACATGCGTTGTTTTCTCTCCAAGCCAAGGAGACGATCATGCAGATGAAGTCGGAAATAGCCGGTGAAGCGGCCAAGCAGCGCCATATCCAACGTGGCATCGATGCCAAGGACAAATCGAAAGGCGATGGGAAGCTTCAAGGCGCCATGCAGGCTGGCGCCCGCGAATATCCCGAGCCCCCCTTCCCTGAGCAACATCAGCCCAAACCGGGACATGAATGGGCCATAGAGCCGGCGCCGCTGTACGATGCGCCTTACTATCTCGGATCGAAAAAACTCAACCAAAAGGTAGCGCTCATCACGGGCGGCGATTCGGGCATCGGCCGCTCGGTGGCGGTGTTGTTCGCCCGCGAGGGCGCCGACGTCGCGATCGTCTATCTGGCCGAGGACAAGGACGCTGAAGAGACCAAATCCGCGGTGGAAAAGGAGGGAC
>NZ_RZPI01000825.1:0-2191 GCF_003998715.1 Mesorhizobium sp. M7A.F.Ca.CA.002.15.2.1 | reverse complement strand
ATATAAGGGAGGCGGGTGCGGGAAGTCAAGGCGCTGTCCGGCGTTCTGACACGGATCGGTTTTGCTGTGCTTTGCGCCCTGTCTCCGGCCGCCTTCCAGTCAGTTTCCGGCAGCGGCAATCAGCCTTTGCGCCAGGTCGAGCGTCAGGGCGTCGAAATGCGAAATGACAGCCGACGGTTCGAATTCGCGCACATGGCGGTCGGTGTAGCCGAAATCGACCGCCACCACCGGAATGCCGGCGGCTTTCGCCGTGTCGATGTCGGTTTGCGAATCGCCGACCATCAGGGCGCGGTGAGGGTCGCCGCCGGCCAGCTTTATGGTCTCGATCAAATGGCGCGGGTCGGGTTTGCGGAAGGCGAACGTGTCCTGGCCCGCGATGGCCGCGAAATGTTTGGTCAGGCCGAGCGCCTCGATCAGCGCCAGCGAGTTGGCTTCGTATTTGTTGGTGCAGATGGCGAGGGTATAGCCGGCCTCCTCGAAGCGCGCGATCGCCTCGACGACACCGGGGTAGGGGCGTGACTTGCCGGGGATGTTGAGCGTGTAGTGGTCGAGGAAAAGTTTCAGCAGCCGGTCGTGCTCCTCGACGGCAAGCGATCGCTGATGGGCGGCGTGCGCCCGCTCGATCATCACCCGGCCGCCGTGACCGACAAAGCGCCTGAAGCCGGCTTCGTCGACCGCCGCGATCTCGCTGGCGGCCAGGCTGTGGTTGAGGCTGTCGAGCAGGTCCGGCGCTGTGTCGATCAGCGTACCGTCGAGGTCGAACACGATGATCGGTCGGGTCATGGTCTGTCCTGGGGCAAGTTTCTACAGGGGCAGGCGATAAAGGCTGCGGCGCGTCAAGGCAAGCGCTGGGCCAGCTCGTTCAGGCGGGGCCTGCTTATCAGGCCGGGCATTCGCAGCGGGCCCGTCCGATATGAAAAAACCCGCTTCGACGGCGGGTTGTTGGCGCAAATCAGCACCATAGGCAAAAATGTAGCATAGCTGCACTCACCCGTCAAGGAAATAATTCCTACACTGAGCATCACCTGGAGAAGCGCCGTCCAGGGCTTTGACCGGACCGGCAAAAATGCTACGAGCCCGGCAGCGAATTTCCGGGGCAATAACCGACATGGATGCAAGGCAGTTGAAGGTCGAAGCCGCGCGGGCAGCACTCGCCCATGTAAGCGACGGCATGCGGCTTGGCATCGGCACCGGCACCACGGCCGAGGAGTTCGTGCGGCTGCTTGCCGAAAAGGTTGCAACCGGCATGACCGTCATCGGCGTACCGACTTCGGAGCGCACCGCGTTGCTCTGCCGCGAGCTTGGCGTGCCGCTGTCGACGCTGGAGGAAACGCCAGAGCTGGATCTCACCGTCGACGGCGCCGACGAAGTCGACCCGGAACTGACCCTGGTCAAGGGCGGCGGCGGCGCGCTGCTGCGCGAGAAGATCGTCGCCGCGGCGTCCCAGCGCATGATCGTCATCGCCGACCGCTCCAAGATGGTCGAGACGCTCGGCCGTTTTCCCCTGCCGATCGAAGTCAATCCGTTCGGCCTGCGCGCCACTGAAATCGCGGTTGCCGCGGCGGCTGAAAAGCTCGGTCTTTCCGGACCGGTCACATTGAGGATGACGGGCGGGCAGGCTTTTGTTACAGACGGCGGCCATTTTATCCTCGATGCATCTTTTGGCCGCATTCCGGATACAAGAGCGCTTTCGAATGCTCTCCACGCCATTCCGGGCGTGGTCGAGCATGGTCTTTTCATCGGGCTGGCTTCAGCGGCCATCATCGCCGGCGGCGACGGTATCCAAACCGTCCATGCCGCCCGAAAACCAGGGAGTTCTACCGATCATGACGTTGCATAACCGGGTTCGCAGCCTTTCCGTCCTTCTGGCGGCCTCGGCCGTTTTCGCCTTCTCGTCGCCGGCGTTTTCGCAGGATGTCACGGAAGCGCACCTGAAGGCCGCCCGCGCGGCGGTCGCTGCGATCCACGCGACCGACCCGTTCGACAACATCCTGCCGCAGGCAGCCGCGGCGCTCGAATCGCAGCTGATCCAGAAGAACCCGGACATGCAGGAACTGATCGGCAAGACCATCAACGAGAAGGCTCTGGCGCTGGCCTCGCGCCGTGCCGACCTCGAGAAGGAAGCCGCACTCGCCTACGCGAAAGTGTTCTCCGAAAAGGAACTGACCGACATCGCCGCCTTCTACAATTC
>NZ_RZPI01000824.1:0-2196 GCF_003998715.1 Mesorhizobium sp. M7A.F.Ca.CA.002.15.2.1 | reverse complement strand
GCCGCCATGACGGCGCCCGCCGTGCGCAGGCCCACACTTTCCAGGCTGGTGCGGGTCGAAGGTTCTATGCGCAGCGCGGCCAGCGGCAGGGGCGCCAGCAGCGCCTCCTCCTCGCCTGACACAACGATGCGGTCGCCGCAAAAGCGTGCCGCCGCCCAGGCCGCACCCGGCGTCGCGGCAAGCCCGGCGCGGACATCGAAACCCTGATGGAAGAAGCGCGACAGGATGTCGTCCAGCATGGCGCGCTCGCCGCCGAACAGATGGGTGCAGCCGGTGACGTCGAGAAACAGGCCGTCTGCCCCGTCCAGCGCCACCAGCGGGGTGTAGCGGTCGCACCAGTCGGCGAGGCCTTCGAGCAGGCGGCGATCGGCTTCCGGATCGGCCTCGACGACGTCGATCGACGGATGCATGGCGCGCGCATCGGCGATGCCCATGTCGCGCTTCAGGTGCAGCGCCTCAGCCCGCTCGTCGAGGGCCGAGATGCGCTGTGCGTTGCGGTCGCGATGGCTGATCACGAGCGGCGGGTGAGATGGGTGATCCGACGACCGGGAACGCCAGGACCGCCCCAGACGCTGGCGCAGGATCCTTTCCGCCGCCAGATAGGGAAACCACAGGGACAGGATTCTTTGCCCGGTCTCTTGCCTCGCCCGCTCTTTCGTCGAATGCGCGTTCATCGGGGTTCCACTCCAGTGTGAATTGTCCAGGCAGGGCCGTGCGGCTCTTGCCGATGGTGAGGGTGAAGGCCGGGCGGCCGATCGAGCCGGCCAGCGGCCCGGCGATGGTGTCGCGCGGCACCGCCGGCGCCGAGGCGACGATGAGGCGGACGGGTGCCGCCGTCGGTTCGGGCCCAGCCGCCTGCCGCAGCAGGAACACCGGCCGGCCGGCCGCTTGCGCCCTTGCATGCAGCCGGCGTGTCGCGGTCAGGTCAAGCCGCTGCGGATTGCCGCGGATTTCCAGGATGACGGCGGCGAGCGCCGTCATCCGGGCCGCCTCCTCGGCGACCCACAGCGCATCGACGAGCCTTGGCGCCTCGGAAAACAGCAATTGCTCCGGCTCGATGCCGAACGAGGCGTGAAGCCCCCTGGCATAGGGAAAGCCGGCCTCGCGAAAAATCTCCGATGTGCCGATCCACAGCACCGGCAGCCCCGGCGTTTGCTTGAGGATCAGGCTGGTGAGCGACAAAGCGAAGCCGGCGACGGCCCCGGCATCGCGGGTTTCAAGCCCATGGATTTCGCTCAGGGCGGCCTTCGGCAGCCCGCCGCTCAGGGCGGCATCGAGGCGCCCGACGCCGATAGGCAGGAACGCATCCGGCAACGCCGCGGCAATGCCACGCCGGACGATTGTGAGATCAGTGTTGACGTCAGCATCAAAGGGTGCGGCTGCCGGCGCAGCCAAGCGCTCGGGCAGCGTTCCCTCGATTTTCGCGATCTGGCGGCGCAGGGCAAAAACAGTCTCCCGCGCCACGGCGGTCATCGCCATGACGGTCAGCTTCCACTCACAATTGTTCCTGTTATGTTCCTATAGATTCCAGAGCGCATCCCAAGAGTCAAGCAGAGTCATGGGGAATTTATTCCTCTCTGCAGGGATGGCGCAGGCGCATCGGCCCGTTCATTTGCCGATTCCGGTGCGAAAGCCTATATGCCGGGATCAAAGGATAAAGCATGGCCCGCATCTACAAGACCCGCACCTGGCACGACGAACTCTCGCCCTCGATGGACGAAATGGAGTTCCTGGCGCTGGAGGCGTACGCCCATCTGCCGGAGGATTTTCGCAAGCTGACCGGCGAGATCGTCATCCAGATCGCCGAATTCCCGACCGACGAAATCATGGACGATCTGTCGCTGGAAACGCCATTCGACCTGCTCGGCCTGTTCGAGGGACGCGGCATCGCCGAGCGCTGGAACCCGCAGACCGGGGAAGGCCCGAACCGCATCACGCTCTACCGCCGCGCCATCCTCGATTACTGGTCCGAGAACGAAGAGACGCTGGGCGACATCGTCACCCACGTGCTGATCCACGAGATCGGCCACCATTTCGGCCTGTCGGACGATGATATGGAGAAGATCGAAGAGGCGGCGGAGTAGGGTGCGCTGATATTCAGGTGATGCCGGCCTGCAAATGATGGCTTCCTGCGCTTCCCCGCTCTACCGCGTCGCGGTAGAACGGTGCTCACGTACCCAAAAGTACGCTCCGCTC
>NZ_RZPI01000823.1:568-2209 GCF_003998715.1 Mesorhizobium sp. M7A.F.Ca.CA.002.15.2.1 | reverse complement strand
TCGACAGGCTGTCCTGACCGAAGTGCTCAACCCCAAGACCGCTCTGTTCTTCCTCGCTTTTCTGCCTCAGTTCGTGCGGCCTGAAAACGGATCGGTGATGCTTCAGATGGCCGCGTTGGGGGTCATCTTCGTCATACTGGGCCTTTTCAGCACGGTCGTCTTTGCCGTGAGCGCTGGCCGGCTCGGCACGTTCCTGCGCCGAAATCCGTCGGTGTTACGATTGCAGGGCAAAGTTGTCGGCGGCATCTACTGCGCTTTGGGCGTCCGTCTGGCGCTGCAGCAACGCTGACTCTGGACGATAATCGACGCACCCTTTCCAGAGGGCTGGGTGTCAGGACTTTTTGAAGCTCCCGTCGCTCATTTTCACTCGCAATTGCGACGACCGCGCGCTACCCAGTGCGCGGCTTTTCCCGGCCTGACAGCCTCCAATCGCGTAAAGGTTCATTATGCTGCTCGTCGACGTCTATCTCGACAAATCACCCATCCAGGGAATCGGCGTCTTTGCCAAGAACCACATTCCTCGCGGTACTCTGATCTGGAAGTTAGACCCAAGGTTCGATCGGCTCATCGAGGTCGAGACTTATGAGCGGGCGGCCGGCCCGGTGAAGAGCTATCTCGACCGCTACTCCTATCCTGACCGCCGCGATCCGAACTACATCGTCTTCGAAGCCGACGACGCGCGCTACATGAACCATGCCGACGAGCCTAATTGCGACGTCTCCTCACCCGAGGAGAGTTTTGCGCTGCGCGACATCGCGCCTGGCGAAGAGTTGACCTGCAACTACAACCATTTTTTCGAAACGGGCTTCGATTTTCTCGGTGACCGCCACCTGTCATCCGCAGACTCGATCTAGACTAGTTCGCCCTCTTGCGGGCCGGATAGCCGTTTGGATGCGCGGGTATCGCCTTGAGATAGGCGGCGATGGCAGCACGGTCCTGCGGCGCCAGCTCGGCCATGTTTCGCTGCACGTCGACCATGGCGCCGCCGACGGAATCAAAATCGGGCGTGAAGCCGGTTTCGAGGTAGTTGGCGATGTCGGCTTCCGACCAATCGCCTATACCGCCCTCGCCCGATGTGATGTTCGGCACGACGCCGCTGCCTTCGGCAGCCACCGCACCGGCCAGCCACACGTTCTTTTTCGTACCACCTGCGAGGTCGCGCGGCGTGTGGCATTCGCCGCAATGACCCGGCCCCTCGACCAGATAGCGGCCGGCCATGACCGGATCGGGCGTGGCAGCGGGAAATGGAACGACAGGCTGGTCGCTAAGATAGAGCAATTTCCACAGGCCGATGCCGCGACGAATGTTGAAGGGAAAACCGAGCGAATTTGCAGGCGCCTTGCCGGCGACGGCCGGCAGCGTCTTGAGGAAGGCATAGAGATCGCCAATGTCGACCGGATTCATGCGCGCGTAGGACGCATAGGGAAACGCCGGATAGAAGTGTCGGCCCGAAGGCGACACGCCCTTCAGCATGGCATTGGCGAGGTCCTCGACCGACCATGCGCCGATGCCGTCCTTGGCGTCTTGCGAAATGTTGGGCGGCACGAAGGTTCCGAACGGCGTCTTGAGCTCGAGACCGCCCGCGAGTTGAAGCCGCGCATCGCCCTGTGAGCCCGGCTTTGCATGGCAGGATGTACAACC
>NZ_RZPI01000823.1:0-558 GCF_003998715.1 Mesorhizobium sp. M7A.F.Ca.CA.002.15.2.1 | reverse complement strand
CCGCCCGGGAGTGGACGCCCCGCCTCGCCCTGTGAGCCCGGCTTGGCATGGCAGTAGGTACAACCGCCGGCAAAAAAAATGCGCTTGCCCCTGGCTGCGTCGCCAGGACCGAGCTTGGCCAGGGTCTCCCTGTCGAGCCTCACCGGCGCCGACCCGACCCACCCGGCAACCGCGCCGACGCCGCCGAGGATGACGATGGCGCCGACGAGTTTCTTTAGCCAGGGCATCGCCCGCTATCAGCCTTTTTTCACCCGGTAGGTCTGGTGGCAGGTGCCGCAATCGGAGCCGATGGCGCCGAATTGCGCCTTCAACGCATCGACGTCGGCAGGAGCGGCAGCGGCCGCTGCCTTGACGTCGGCGACATATTTGGCGTTGGTGGCCTTGAAGCCGGCCATGTCTTCCCAGATCTTCGGCGACGCAGTGGTATCGCCGCCTGTGTCGCTGCCCGCCGGAAACAGCGCGTCGACGTCGACTTTCTCGGCATTCGCATGCAGCGCCTGCAGCGCCGTCAGCACCGCGGCGGCATCAAACGGCTCCTCGCCCTTGACCACTTTCGAC
>NZ_RZPI01000822.1:0-2214 GCF_003998715.1 Mesorhizobium sp. M7A.F.Ca.CA.002.15.2.1 | reverse complement strand
ATGATGAGCATCCCCCCCGCCATATCGGTCATCCGATCTGGATCAGGACTTTGCCGGCATCGACCTTGACCGGATAGGTTTTCAGGTTGACGCAGACCGGGGCGCCGCGGGCGTCACCCGTCTTGTAGTTGAAGCGGCCATTGTGCTTGGGGCATTCGATGATGTCATCCATCACCAGCCCGTCGGCCAGGTGCACCTTTTCATGCGTACAAAGGCCGTCGGTGGCGAAGAACTCGTCGTCGGGGCTGCGATAGATGGCGAAGGTGCGGCCGCCATGGTCGAAGCGCATCACATCCTCCTCGTCTATGTCGCCGGTGGCGCAGGCCTCGACCCAGTCGCTCATTCAAGTCCTCCCAAAAGCAAAAAAGTGCGCAGCGGTTTTCCGTCCGGAATTGCGTTAAATAAACAGTCTGGATCGGATGGAAGCACGATCATTCCGCCGCGGCGGCGATAGTGTCGTTGTGGAATTCCTCGCGATATGGCCGTGCGGTCGGCGGCAGCTCGCGCTTGAGGAAATAGTCCTCGTTGCGCAGCTGGCGCAGGAAGACCGGGATCATCTCGCGGTAGCCGGCCAGGATCGACGGTGTCGCTTCCGGCAGATCGTGCTTGATCAGTTCGTGCAGCCTCGGCAGCGCATGATAGGGCACCATCGGAAACATGTGATGCTCGACATGGTAGTTCATGTTCCAGTAGATGAAGCGGCTGATCGGGTTCATGTAGACGGTGCGGCTGTTCAGCCTGTGGTCGGTGACATTGTCGGCCAGGCCGCCATGCTGCAGCAGCCCGACCATGACATGGTGCCAGGCGCCGTAGAGCCTGGGCAGGCCGACCAGCATCAGCGGCAGGAACGAACCGGTGTAGAGCGCCAGCCCGACGGTGGCGGCATAGATCGCCGTCCAGATGCGGGCGACGCGGATCGCCTTGGGCTGTTCCTGTTCTGGAATGAAGGTCTTTTCGGCGGCGCTGACGGTGCCGGCGGCGTTGCGCAGCATATCGCTCATCGCATGCCAGGCGTCGAGCACGCCGACGAAGCCCAGCATGGCGCGAACCAGATCCGGCGGCCGCATCACCGAGATTTCCGGGTCGCGGCCGACGATGATGGTGTCGGTGTGGTGGCGCGTGTGGCTCCAGCGCCAGGTCACCGGATTGCGCATGATCATGAAGCAGGCGATCTGATAGACCGCATCGTTCATCCATTGCGTGCGGAAGGCGGTGCCGTGACCGCATTCGTGCCAGCGTGAATCCGTCGAGGAGCCGTAGAGCACGCCATAGACGAAGAAGAACGGCACGCACCACCATGTGCCCCAGAGCCAGGCGCCGCCGGCGCCACTGACGGTCAGGGCGGCGAACCAGATCGCCGTATCGCGGATCGCCGGCCCGTCGGAGCGCTGCATCAGCTCCTTCATCTGCTTGCGCGGTATGTCGGTGTGATACCACTCGGCCGCCGACAGGCCGGTCTCGACGGCGAGCTTGGCGTCGCGGCCGATCAGGCTGTAGTCACGCCGGGACGGCGCAGTGGACATGATTGCCTCCCTCGGCAAAGGCATCCGCCAGAGCGAATGCCATGAAATCCCTTGGCTTCGGGCGTCAAAGTAACGCCGACTGATGATAGACTCAACATCATAAAGATAGTTTCTATCATTTCCCATCAGGATGATGTACGAAGGGCTCGAGCAAACCCGACGAGGCAAGCATGGTGAAGCGGCCGACAATATCCGATCTGGCGCGCATCTCGGGCGTCAGTGTCGCCACCGTCGACCGCGTGCTGAACAACCGGCTGCCGGTGCGCGAAGAGACAGCGCGCCGCGTCTACGAGACCGCTACCGACATCGGCTACCACGCCGCCGGCCTTATCAAGCAGCGCATGCGCCAGGAGTTGCCGGAGTACCGCCTGGGCTTCCTGCTGCTGCGGGGCAACGATGCCTTCTACGGTGACTTCGCGCGGGAACTCGAACTGGCCATCTCTCAATCGCAGCGCTTCCGCGGCGTTGCGAGCATCGATTTCGCCAGCTCCCTGGCTCCCGACGAGATCGCCTCCCAGATGCGCAGGCTGGCGGCGAAATCGAGGGCCATCGCCGTGGTCGGTCCGGACCATCCGACCCTGACAGCGGTCGTGGAAACCTTGAAGGCGAGAGGGCAGCCGGTCTTTTCGGTGCTGTCCGATTTTGCCGCCGGCATCCGGGAGGGCTATATCGGCCTCGACAACCGCAAGGT
>NZ_RZPI01000821.1:0-2224 GCF_003998715.1 Mesorhizobium sp. M7A.F.Ca.CA.002.15.2.1 | reverse complement strand
TCCTTGTCCCAGGCATGCGTCTGGAAATCGGCGAGCAGCGTGTCGAACTGGGCTTGTGAAATTGCCTTGTTGTTGTCCCACCAGACATGCGGTTCGGTGTCACTGTTGCGGACGACAAACTTGTCCTTGGGCGAGCGGCCGGTATGCTGGCCTGTCTCGGCGACCAACGCGCCATGTGCGGTCAAGCGGGCCTCGCCGCGCCGGATCGAGTCCTCATAAAGAGCAGCCGCACCGAAATTATAGCGCACCACGCCGGTGGTTTTCAGGCCGATATGATCGATCGCGCAGGCGGAATTGCGTTTGCCGACTTCCGACATCGAGTGTCCCTCTTGGATTTGCCGCATCTTTGCCGGCACCTTCCCGGCACGCCCACTACGCGGGCTGAGATGGTCAGAACCAGAAAAGTCAAATGATATCAAATCATTAATCGATTTAAATATTTTGAAAGTTGTTTAAATCGTTTATATGTGCAAAAAGTTTCGCGGTTGCCCAAAGGATTGGCGATGTACGTTCGTCCAATCCATGTCGAGGTAGGATTGTGGCCGCCGGCATGCCGCGCGTGACAGCGGACAAGGCCTATGCCACATTTTGTACCTAATTTGTCCTGCAAAAGCCCCTTCTCTACGACAGAAGGGACAGCTCATGAGGGAGCCGCTTGAAATGGCAACAATCGCGCTTGTCGATGACGACCGCAACATTCTGACATCGGTGTCGATCGCCCTGGAATCCGAGGGGTATCGCGTCGAGACCTACACGGATGGTGCGTCGGCGCTGGAAGGCCTGGCGGCACGCCCGCCGAACCTTGCCATTCTCGACATCAAGATGCCGCGCATGGACGGCATGGAACTGCTGCGCCGGATGCGCCAGAAGTCCGACCTGCCGGTGATCTTCCTGACCTCCAAGGACGACGAGATCGACGAATTGTTCGGTCTCAAGATGGGCGCCGACGATTTCATCCGCAAACCCTTCTCACAGCGCCTGCTGGTCGAGCGCGTGCGCGCCGTGCTGCGCCGCGCCAGTGCCCGCGAGGCTGCAGCCAAGACGCCAAGCCAGCAGGCCCGCTCTCTCGAGCGCGGCCAGCTCGTCATGGACCAGGAGCGCCACACCTGCACCTGGAAAGGCGAGCCGGTGACGCTCACCGTCACCGAGTTCCTGATCCTGCATTCGCTGGCGCAGCGTCCCGGTGTCGTAAAAAGCCGTGATGCGCTGATGGATTCGGCTTATGATGAACAGGTCTATGTCGACGACCGCACCATCGACAGCCACATCAAGCGGCTGCGCAAGAAGTTCAAGGCCGTCGACGACGACTTCGAGATGATCGAAACCCTTTACGGAGTCGGATACCGGTTCCGCGAAGCATAAGTAGCAGGGCCTGCTATTCGATGGCAGTGGAAGCACAGCGAACAAGACCGGCGGGCGCCTCCAGGCGGCCGTCGCGGATCATGCCGTCCTTCGTCTCGAAGATCACGGTGCCGATGCGCCGCTTCCTTGGCCATCACATCTTTTCCAGCCTGACGCGGCGTATCCTGTTCCTCAACCTTGCCGGCCTCGCCGTGCTGGTGACCGGCATCCTCTATCTCAACACCTTCCGCGACGGGCTGATCGACGCCCGCGTCGAAAGCCTGATGACCCAGGGCGAGATCATCGCCGGCGCCATCGCCGCTTCGGCGACGGTCGAGACGGATTCGATCAGCATCGACCCGGAAAAGCTGCTTGAACTGCAGGCCGGCGAAAGCCTTGGGCCGGGCTCGGACCAGCTCGACAATCTCGACTTTCCGATCAACCCGGAGCGTGTCGCACCGGTGCTTAGAAGGCTGATCTCGCCGACCAGGACCCGCGCCCGCATCTATGACCGCGACGCCAATCTGCTGCTCGATTCGCGCCACCTCTATTCGCGTGGCCAGATCCTGCGCTACGACCTGCCGCCGGTCGAGGAAGAAGAGCCCGATCTGGTCGAGCGCATCCAGAAATTCGTCTTCGACTTCTTCCGCAACACCGAGCTGCCGGTCTATCACGAGCAGCCGGGCGGCAATGGCGCCGCTTTCCCGGAAGTGGTCAAGGCGCTCACCGGCAGCCCTTCGACCATCGTGCGCGTCAGCGAGCAGGGCGAGCAGATCGTTTCGGTGGCGGTGCCGATCCAGCGCTTTCGTGCCGTCCTGGGCGTGCTGATGCTGTCGACCGAAGGCGGCGACATCGACAAGATCGTCGCCGCCGAGCGCAAGGC
>NZ_RZPI01000820.1:0-2234 GCF_003998715.1 Mesorhizobium sp. M7A.F.Ca.CA.002.15.2.1 | reverse complement strand
GGACCCGGGGCGTGTTTATCCTGTGCATCCTGACGTTGTTTATCGGCGGCTCGCTGGCGCTGTTTGCGCTGCGCGCTTCCCGGTTGACGACCGGCGGCCTGTTCCACCCGATTTCCCGAGAAGGGGCACTCGTCCTCAACAATCTGTTCCTGACCACGGCGACGGCGACCGTGCTTGTCGGCACACTCTATCCGCTCGCTGTCGAAGCCTTTTCAGCCGACAAGATCTCGGTCGGCGCGCCGTTCTTCAATCTCACCTTCGGGCCGCTGATGGTGCCGCTGCTGCTCGTGGTTCCGTTCGGGCCGTTGCTGGCCTGGAAGCGCGGCGATGTCTTCGCCGTCGCGCAGCGCCTGATGGTGGCCTTTGCTGCGGCACTGCTGGCGACGCTGGTCACCGCTCTGTTCATCGACGGCGGCTCGGTGTTCGCAGCCCTGGGCGTAGGCCTTGCCGTCTGGCTGATCCTTGGCGCGCTCACCGATCTCGCCGTCAAATCCGGCTTTCGGACCGTCGCAACGGGGATCATGGTCCGGCGCTTGCTCGGCTTGCCGCGCTCGGTCTTCGGCACAGCCTTCGCTCACCTCGGCCTCGGCCTGACCACGCTCGGCATCGTCGGCACACTTTGCTTCGGCACCGAGAAGATCCTGTCGATGCATGCCGGCGAGACCGTCGAACTGTCCGGCCATACGCTGCGTTTCGTCGGGCTTTATCCGGCCCAGGGACCGAATTACAGCGAGGATCGCGGCCGCTTCGAGCTGATCGGCGTCAGCGGCAGCCCTGTTGGCGAAATCAGCTCCGCCAAGCGGTTTTATCCGGTGCGGCAGATGACGACGACGGAATCCGGCATCAGGACGATCGGTTTCTCGCAGCTCTACATCTCGCTCGGCGACGAGGGCAAAGACGGTTCGGTCGTCGTGCGTTTGTGGTGGAAGCCGCTGGTGACGTTGATCTGGGGCGGTGGCCTGATGATGATGGCGGGCGCGGCGATGTCGCTGATGGACCGGCGCCTGCGCGTCGGCGCGCCGTCGCGACGGCGCAAGCAGGCGAGCGTGGTGCCATCCGCGACCCTGCCATGAACGCACGGCTTTCGCTGACCTCCATTATCCTGCTGCTGGCGCTGTTTTTTGCCGGCACGGCCTTGGCGGTGAAGCCTGACGAGATGCTGCCTGATCCTGCACTTGAGGCGCGGGCTCGGGCGCTTTCGGAAGGCTTGCGCTGCATGGTCTGCCAGAACCAGTCGATCGACGAATCCGATGCCGACCTTGCCCGCGACCTGCGCGTCCTCGTGCGTCAGCGCCTCGTCGCCGGCGACACTGACCAGCAGGTCATGGACTACGTGGTTTCGCGCTATGGCGAGTTCGTGCTGCTCAAGCCGCGTTTCGACCTGCGCAATGCATTGCTGTGGGGCACGCCTGTCCTGCTGTTGCTGGTGGGAGGCGTTTTCATCGTGCTGACCGCGCGGTCGCGTCGCTCGACGGCAACCAATGCGCTGACCACTGAGGAACAGGCGGCGCTGGACAAGATACTAGGCAATTAGCTCGGCCATTCCTCCGAGGGCCAGTCCCGCGACGTGTGAATGACGCGCAGGATAACGACGCACTGACGGCCAGCGATCGGGCGCAACTCATAAGCAATGATGTACGGCGGGCGGCCGATGAACGTCTCATATGTGCCTGTTACCCGGCCTGGCCGGCCCGTCGCCATATCACCAAGGCCTCGGCCCATTTCACGAATACGATCCGCCAGGCGTGCTTGCTGTCATTTATGAAAGCCTTGTGCTGAGTTGTGTACAAGATAGCGCATAGGGCATCGCGGCCAACGGGTTTGTGCGTCTCCCGACCCCAAAACATTACCAAAGTTTCATGTGTCGGAAATGGCGCTGTAATGTGCGCCACTCTAATTCTCTTGCTTGAGGATGCCCATCAGCAGCGTCCATTTGGAAAGAGGATACGAGATCCATGAATATTGCCCCCCGTTCATATTCCGTCACCCGCAAGCGTCTCATGGCTGCCGTCGCGTCTGTAGCCGTGGCCGGTGCGATCGGCGTCGGTGCGCTGACCAGCGGAACCAGCCCTGTTCTGGCCGATGCCGTGCGCGTCGAGGCGCCGCAGGTACCGGGCTTCGCCGATGTCGTCGAGCGGGTTTCTCCCGCTGTTGTCAGCGTCAAGGTCAAGGCCAAGATCAGCCCGGCCGCCGATGACGGCTCGGACCCGTCCGACGATCAGGATGGCATGAAC
>NZ_RZPI01000081.1:0-12217 GCF_003998715.1 Mesorhizobium sp. M7A.F.Ca.CA.002.15.2.1 | reverse complement strand
CGCTGGAGGCAATCGAGGAGACGTTACACCGGTCTGCCGAACAGCATTGGCCGAACATTGCGGCACCGTGGCCGGATGACCAGCGCCGGGCGGTTGCGCAGTGTATAGCGACGAACTGGCGGGGGGCGCCCGGTGAGGCACACAGGTTCGCCGATTGGGTGGTGGCCACATGGTCCAACATCGAATTGACCTACGCTGGGCCGGAATACCCCGAAGCCGGCTTCATCCATCGGCACAACGTGTCGCTCTGTCGGACTTTCATGGCTCACCTCGGTAGATCGAACACTCAATGAAGCCAATGCACACTAGCCGCGATGCTCCCAGAAACTGCCGTCTTTGGAGCTACAAAAGCCGCAACGGCCCTTCGCATGAGTCTGCCACCGGGAGACTTTGCAACCGGGTGCAAAATGTCGCGGCCGAAAATTTCGGGCATCCGGCAGTCTTACCCCGCCACTCCCTTTGCCAACCTCGCCAGCGTTGACCGAGAGCATCCCGTTGCCGAAATGATGGTGCTCCAGCTTTGCCCGCTGGTGAGCATGCTTTGGATCGCTTTATTGCGGGCCTTGTCCTCAGGCCGGCCACGATATTTTCCCTCGCTCTTGGCTTTCGCGATACCCTGCGTCTGCCTACGCCGACGATCCTCGTAGTCTTTCCTAGCGACTGCCGCGATCACATCGAGCATCATGTTGTTGATTGCGTCTGCCATGCGGGACATGAACTCATCGGCATTCCCCGATGCCATGCCCCATGATGTCGGTAGGTCGAGGGCGACAACCTTGATGTGTCGATCTCTAATTTCGTCCTTTAGCTTATTCCAATCTGCACCGTTCAGCCTGCTGAGGCGATCCACCTGCTCGATCAGCAGGATGTCTCCTGGTTGGCAATCCGAGAGGAGTCGGAAGAGTTCCGGTCGTGCGAGGGAGGCCCCGCTTTCATTCTCCACATAGGTAGCGGCGATTTGCAGTCCACGTTCCTTGGCAAACGTGAGGAGGTCACCTTTGGCTCGGTTGGCATCCTGCTCTTTCGTTGAGGCTCGGAGATAGGCGCGGACGAACATATGAGGCCCCGGTTCGATATGAATGGTCTCATATTGTCTGGTACGATTAGGGTGGTCAAACGTTATTATCGAACCACCTAAAAACGCGGTCCGCTAAAGGCATACTCAAATGATTTTCGACGAGACAGAGTTGTGTGCCTAATCCTCGCCCCTCACGATCGTGAGCCGTTCCGACATGGCTGCTGATTAGCCATGCGGAGGCTGCACCATCACGGATCAAATCCGCTGATTGTGCGACCGAACTTCATCCTCGATTTCATCGACCAATGAGGCGATCTGCGTTTCCTCAACGATCTCCGGTGCGAATGGAGAGCCACGTAAGATCTCAAGCGCGTTTTTGTAGACAGGCATAAGCTGACGGTTCTCTGGCGCACCCACAATGAAATGCAGCTTCAACGGCTCTTGCGCGTCATCTGCGACAGCAGCAAGATGCCCACGCCAGCGACGGACCTTGTCCTTAATCCCATCAGCATCCGCCAAGTCTAACGACAACGGTTCATAGGCATGCCAACTGCCGTTCTTCCATGCGTGCTTGAACTCGATACTATCCGCTTTGCTGGATAAGACCTTCTTTTCCAGTTCCACGTTCAGATTCCGCTCGGCTAGCATGGTACGGACGGGCCGCCAGATATCCTCGTCAGTCTTCCTGGCCTTCACGGTCACATCGTAGCGGCCAACAAATCGCTCATAGAGACGCTCGAAGGTCTTCGATGGATCGTTGGTCACACCGGAGCTGACAGGTGACCATTGTAGGGAACTGTCGTCATTCGGTACGATTGACTTGGCGTAGGAGTCCAGTCCGCGATCTTGCCTGAACAGACCCTCCTTGGGCAGCATCTTGGAAGCGCCACGCATACCCCGCTCGACACTCCGCATAGCAGCCACGAAGGCCTCGCGATCGAGATCCGGGAACACGCTTTTGATACGGCCTATGGTCTTTCGCGTGCGCCACCTCAGGATGCCCTCACGTGAGACATGCAAGATCACGCCAACGTTCACGAACTCCCCGGTTACGATGTCGTGGACATAACGCAGGACAATGAAGTTGTAGGGATGGCGATCGCTCATTTCAGTATCCTCCGCACTTCATCCAAACACCCGTCGATGTTGTCTCGTGCATCTCGAATTAGCTTAAGCGCTGCGTGAACGGCGGCCTCCGAGCCAGCCCACTCGTCCGGAACTGCGGTCTGATAGCTCGCAATCACCTCATCTGACAAGTTAACCCAGCGATCCTTGATGAGATCATAATCAACATCCCGCCCCTTCAATCCCCCAACGAAAATATGGGCTCCTGGCACTCCGACCCAACTCAGGCCACCTAGTGTCCAGGGCGGCTTCCAGAACAGGAGTTGCTCAGTCATGAAAGCCAGCTCGTGATCGAATATCCGCAGATTGTCGCCCTTCACCAAGCAGTTGGGATTCCCGTCGCGTCGATCCGGATTCTGGATGATCGCATCGAAGATCAGAATACCAGTTGCGTCAGGCATCATTGTGTCAGTAATCAAATTGCCTTTCGCCCATGCTGCAAACTGGTTGGGAACACGCAGTGATCCGAATCCGACAGGTGAGCTCACGCCAAGCTTCTGGCGAACAGTCTCGTCTGAAACAGACTCTATGAACTCAGGGGGCAGCCGAACCCAATAGGGACGGGGAACAGGCAATCCGAGGTCCGCAGCCAAGCAGGCACCTATGCTCTCCCGAGACAAGCTCGACACCCCGGCATCGCATCCGCTGGATAGCTTGCAGAAAACCTCGACGGTCTCTCCTGCCGCATCCTCGCACATCAAAAGGATCGGAGCGGTGCGACCCTGAGAGGCCGGGCGCAGAAACTCTGTTGCCGTTACACTCTCCAGCAATTCACCCCCCCACAGGGACGGCGCTGTTGGCCATCCCTCTCCCTCAAAAAACTATGATCAGTCACACCAACTCCGCGGCCTGCGCGTACGCCGACACCAGCGTCGAGCTCGGCTTCACGGCATCATGCGGCACAAGCACATAGGACGACGGTTTCCGCCCATTCCCTAGCATGCTCGTTCGCATGGTGAACCCATTTCCGCGCCGCCTATTCCGCAGCGTCGGCCTGCTGCGTCAACGCGTGCCCTGCGCCTGCGTTCTGATTATTCTGCTCAGCAATCGTCGGGCCGGACCATATCGAAAGCGCCGTATCGAACAGCGCGCTTCCACGGTGTGAGACGGTCTCCTCATCCCATGCCTGGTACTGATGGAGTTCCCGGTTCAGCGCGAGCGCCGTGTGTGCTCTCACAGCAGGCATCTTGGTCGAGAACGATCCGTTCGAAGCCGACGTGTTCAGCTTCTGGGTCAGCAGTGTGAGGTTGCCGAGCTTGTTTATGATCTTGTCGCGGTCAACCTCGCGAGCAACCTGGTCAATATCCACCTCGCCGGCCGCAACGTGATCAAAACCCGGAACGGGCCAATTCTCGCGCCATTTTTGCGGCATGATGTGTTCGAGCGTCAAATCGCTCCGGATGGCGACGACTTCGCTGCGATCGTTCCTTTTCTGGTGTTCAAGCGCCTCGAACAGATACCGAAGGCGCGGCTGACGACTCCCTTTGTATTGGTCGCGACCAAGCCATTGCGCCTTCCATTCGCTGTCTGGCGGGAAACGGATCGCATCCGCCTGACTCGCGGACAGCAATTGATGAACACGCGCGACTGACACTTGGCCGCCCGCGCGAAGCTTTGCGATCATATCGACAAAGAACTTGTTGTAATTGGCGGTCGTGAGGCCGCAGATATCGCGCCTGACGATATAGGATTCGATCAGCCGGAGAGCATCGGGCAGCTCGCCTTCGTCCAGCGCGCTTTCGCCCGCTAGATAGAGCACGAGAGGCATGGCCGTTGACACGTCGAACGCCTTGGTAAAGCGCCCGAAGCGTCCCAAAGGATCATCGGTCGACTGATCCGATAGCCGTCGATGAACTGCCGCGCTTGCTGCGATCGATTCGAGCTCAGCTTTGATGGAGGTGAACGGCGTGAGGTCCAAAATCCATCTGCGATAGGATTCAAAGAGATCGTCGACCGAAACGGTCTCCGCTTTCTTCATTGTAAGGTGGTCGACAAGCAGCCAATCCAGGCGGGACTTCGTCTGACGACCGCGTGTATCCCCTTCCTTCCAGAACCAACCGTCGAGCGGGAGCCAGAAATCCTGGTACAGGCGGTCTACATTCAGAGAACCCTTGGTCTGTCCCAACCCTTTCGCTCGCTGAAAGATGAAGTTACGCATGAGATCACCGGCGGTCAGATCGACTCCCCGGCTGTTAAGCGTTTCGAAGATCGTCTGAGCGTCATCGCCACCTTCAAGTTCGATTGATACTGCTGCCAACCCGACGCGTAACGCCTCAAACAACTTCTCCATGCGAAAGGCATCATATTCACCATTCGGCCGGACGTGCTTTTCGATGCGATCCTTGAAGAACGCATGCGCCGCTACCGACGGGCGAACCACACCCTGCTCATCATCCAAACGGAAGGTTGCCGCATCCGACTTGTCCTCAGCGTCAACCACTCCGATGAAAGAAGCACGGTCGGTGAGTGACGGCCAAAGCTTGAACCGCTCGACTTCTGGCTGCTCCATTACACCATCGTTGAAGATGTACTTGGCTACCTCGTCCGCATATTCGGGTGAGTGGCAGGCTGCCACGTCCCTTAGGGCGGTCAGGAGCAACTGGAAGGTCGTAAGGCGCTGTTGGCCATCAATGACCTCAAACGCCTGCACCTGCTTGCCGAACGTTTTCACCTGCGAGATCACGATCGCTCCCATGAAGTGGGGCGCAGATAACACGCCTTCCGCCTCAAGCTTTGCCGCAGCCCGCTGAATATCCTCCCAAAGCAACTCCAGTTGGGGGGTCACTTTCCAGGCGTATTGCCGCTGATACAGCGGAATCAGGTAGCGTCTCTTACCGTCAAAAAGCTCTATGATCGATCTTGTAAATGGTCGCATTAGCCCTATTCGCCCCTAATCGAGTGTGCTTATAATTCGCTGAGCCAAACTACACTTATAGTTTTAAGCTATCCTCGCGCCTTCACCTGCGTGTCCCAATCAGCCGCTTTATCTACGAGAGAAGGATTGGATCAACAACATCGCTGGGCGATGGCTTGTCTGCCCGTTCGGTCGCCCTGTCGACGAGTTTTTCTAGTTCTCGGGCGAAATTGAACGGCCGCTGCTTTGTGAAAATCGGCGTGAGCGTCCAGAAGGGATTTTGAACCGCCGAAGGACGATCAAAATTCTTGTCCTTGCATAGAGAGAATTTTCCGGTGCCGTCCGTGTCGACCCTTCCATAACGGCGAAACCATTCGCTGATCGCCGATTTGTAAACTTCCTTTTCGACGGCATTCAGCAGAGAGTGAATGACCCGAACATCGTTGTGCCGCTTCACATGATCGAAAATTCCTAGCGCCACTTCATGGATGATCTTTTTCTCCGAAGATCCTCTTAGCTTGGTGCCATCGTTGCTCTGCAAGGTCGAAGAATATTTCTTTTCCAGTTTTAATAAGCTCTCTGGCGGCGTTCTGCTCTTGTCGCGTTTGAGGTCAGCCAGGAGTTTGAAGATCGGTCTTTCATGATTCATTCTGGTCACTGGACCGATGCCCCCTCGGGCCTTTTCAAAACCTTGGTCACGCCCTCAAACAAGCTCCCCTGCCTGCGAATAGGCCGAAACCAGCGAGGCCAGCGTCGCGCTTGGCTTCACCGCGTCATGTGGCACGAGCACATAAGTCCACGGCTTTCCGCCCGTATCCCTGGCGTGCTCATTTGCGTGATGCACCCATTTCCGGGCAGCCTTGGCCTTCGCCTGAACAATCGGGTCGGCCATCTCATTCTTCGCCTTGATCTCAATGATGAACTTGTCCTTGGTAGTCTCGACCACGAAATCCGGCTCGTATGACTGCCCGGACGCGTATTCGATCCTGAACTGACCGATTGCGGGTTTCATCCAGCGCAACACTCCGGCTTCGCTGGCAGCCTCCACGATGACCGCGAATTCCCGCTCTGTGTCGGAGTCGAATTTCTGGTACGGATAGCAGCACTTGGCGAAACCTTCGAAGACATATTTTGGTGTAAGGTTGAGCGGGCTGACTGGCGTTCGGAAATCCCGAACGAATGCCTCGCTGGGGACGTTGTAGGCCTGGGGCTTCATCACGACGAAACCCCTTGAGACGCTAGCTCGGTAATCGGTCGGGGTCTCCCAATAGTGCGTCATCATCTGCTGGAAAATGAACCTGGCGAGATCTTTGCCGTGCGTCAAAAGGACGTTCTCCACGTCCTCGGAGGTCGCAAGGTATGATTGAAGCCGCGCCACCATCTGCCCCGCCAGCTTGAACAGAAGCTCGCTCTGCGTGTCGTAATCGACCTCTGGCATGTCCATGAGATGGCGGACAACATAGCTCTCTAAGCGTTCTTCCTTCGAGCCTTCCACCGTGCGAGCAAGGAAGGCGCGCGTCTCGTCGCGGAGTCGTTGGACCATGATCTGATCGGAGAGCGGCTGCCTGGCGATTGTTTCGAGATTCGAAAGGTCGAAATCCTTGAATCCAAAATTTACCTGCGTCGTCGGCAGCACGACGATTTCGGGAATCGAAATCGTGTGCATGACGATCTGTTTCGTGACTTTAGCGACGGTCGCTGCGACATCGGTTTTTCGTTCGAAACTTTCGAACCATCGCTGTTCAGGTGCCATGACCGCCTTCACGATGCTGGTGATTTCAGCCTGTATCTCTGGCGTGTCGAGTTTTTCGATCCCGGTCTTGATCCGGCGTTCGAACTCGCGCTGGATCACATCCCAAGCGACTTTCGCTACCTCACGCTCTTCCTGGGTCTCGAAGACGTAAGACGTTTGTTCGGATTCCTCAAACGCTCCCGCTTTTCCGGTAAGCATCGTTTCAACATTCGAAGGAGCTTCGACCACATGCGCGCCGAGATTCGACACGTCGCCGCTGCCGCCGACAATGACGGTCTTCCTAATCGAGATGAGCGAGTCCGGATCGCGCGCTGCCTTGATTACGTCGTCGAACCTGTCATGCGCGATGACGGTCAAGCGATCGACGGCTTCCACGCCCGTGCGCTGGCCATAAGGCAACCGCAGGCCACGTCCAAGCGTCTGCTCCGTCAGAATGTCGGAAGCCGATGCGCGCAATGGGACGATCGTGTAGAGGTTGGTTACGTCCCAGCCTTCCTTCAGTTTGTTGACGTGAATGACGATATCGGTCGTCGCATCATGCTCCAGTGCGACAAGCTTCTCGGTCGCCTCTTCAGTCTCCTCCGCGCGCGTTCCGGAATGAACCTCGATCACGCGACCCTGGTAGCGCCCCCGAAAGAAACCATCCGATTCCAGGTATCGCCGGATTTCGCTGGCGTGCGTGGTGTCTTGCGCCACGACCAACATGAAGGGATGGACAAGCTTGCGCCCGGTCTGTTGTGCATAGATCGCTAGCTCTGCCTTAGTGTTTTCATGGCAGTGAATCCCGTCCTCAAGCTTCATCCGTTCAAGCTGTTCCGGCGTGATGCTGTCGACGCGAAACCCTTCGCGAGTGGCGACGGCCGGGTCTTTCACATAGCCCTCGGCCATCGCCTGTCCAAGCGGGTAATCGAGAACCACGTTCTTGAACGCAACCGATTTGGCTCCAACCGAACGTGGTGTCGCCGTCAATTCGAGGCCGATAACAGGTTTCAGTTCGGCAATGGCGTTCATGCCCGCCTTGGCGCGATAGCGGTGCGCTTCGTCCATCAAGAGGACAAGGTCCGGAAGGGCCGACAGGTACTCGAAATAGGACTCGCCGATATATTCATGGAGCTTACGGATGCGCCCCTGCTCCTTGTTCACCTTGTCGATGTTGAAGATGAACACGATAGCGGTCTGGCCCAGAAGGTCGCCACGCACGGCGTAGCCGCGTTCCCAGTTGTCCCCGGTCTCGACTATGGGCGGAAGCTGCGCGAATTCAGCGATGCCCCGGAATACGTATTTTGAGGAGTTCTGCCGACTGAAATCGTCGACGAGCTTGTCGTAAATAGTGGTGTTCGGTGCGAGGATAAAGAAGTGCTTCGACCGTCCTGAGAGATAGAGATAGGCAATGAAAGCGCCCATGAGGCGCGTCTTGCCGACCCCTGTCGCAAGCGCGAAACAGAGCGACGGGAAATCGCGCTCGAAATCCGTCACCGTGGCATAGGTCGCCTTGATTGCGTCAAGTGCGACGACGGGATCAGCGCCCTTGGAAAATTCGATGGTGTTGAGCACGTCCGCCAAGATGTCGAGCGCCTCAGCCTGGGGCGTGCGCAGTGAAAGGCGAGCCTTTATCTGCTGAAGCAGCCGTTGGGAGGTCATGCCTCATCCTCCGCATTGTCAAAAAGCGGCAAGGCTGCCGCTGCGGCTTTGCCGCGCTTCGACGCGTCCGGCTCCGCCACCTCATCGAAATCCACCTTCTCCGGCAGGTTCGCAATTTTTAGCGAATAGTCGTCTCGACCCCATTCGCACTTCGCGAGGATTGAATGAGGAATCTTCTTCACCGTCAGGTTCGGAAAACTGTCTTCCTTCGCGTTAAAGGCCTTGCAGCAAACCAGCAGGCTGCGCTTGGATCCGACTTCCTCCGATAGCTTTTTCAGCGCGTCATAGGTCAGCGACTGGGTCGTCACGAATACGAAATCGCTTTCGGTCGAGTACCCGTGCCGCCAGTATTCGGCCGGGTCTTGGCTGGGCGCATAGGTGAAGCCTAGATGCTTGCAGAGCGCCTCGGCTAGCATGGCAGCATTGTATTCCTTGGATATAACCCAATTGCCGAAACGGTCTTTTTCCAGAAGCGACGGCGCAAGGCGATAGAACCGAAACCCGCCTCCGCCTTCCCATCCGGTCGCTGCCGTTATGCCGCCAGGATCATCGCCATCTATGACTTTCCTCAGCCTCGGGACAATGTGGGTGACAGCATGGTTGCCCAACTCGACCATGATCCAACGACGGCCCATTTTGTGCGCGACTGCCCCCGTGGTCCCGGACCCTGCGAATGAATCGAGGACGAGATCACCGGGACTAGTGGCAATGTGAAGAATCCGCTGAAGCAAGCGCTCGGGTTTTGGAGTGGCGAAGACATCATCCGGATTGAATGCCTTTACCTCGGTTTTGGCCTCATGATTATGCCCGACATCTGAACTTAGCCACACTGTCAGCGGTGGGGTTCCCGTATTCGACAACTCCGAAAGAAAGGTCTTTCGTGATGGCTGTGAAGTGCCGCCTTGTCCAAACCAAATCTCGCTGTTCTCGTCCATCCGTCGCAACGACTCTTCAGAGAATCTTGGAAAGGTTCCTGAAGGGGGCCGCCAAACGAACCCATTCTTGAACTGAAAGCTGAATCCTTTTGCCTTCGCGCTGCCGCTCTTCGCGTGCAGTGGTGTAGCCTTCCATGGACCTTTCGGATGATTGTCCGGATTTGAATATCGTGCATTCATTTCATCAGAGCGGGGCAGGCGATTGGGGGACCAACGTTCTCGCTCTTTTGCGTACACCAAAATATGATCGTGGTTGTCGCTGAAATACTTAGCGTCGTTGGAAACGGTATACTTTTTCTGCCAGACTACATTCGCGATAAAATTACCTCTACCAAACACCTCGTCGCACATAACTTTCAGATAATGCGCTTCGTTGTCATCAACGCTCACCCAGAAGGAACCGGTTGGCTCCAATAGATTGTAGAGAAGCTTAATTCGATCGTTTAGTAAATTTAGCCAAAGAGAATGCTCAACACCATCCTGGTA
Source organism: Mesorhizobium sp. M7A.F.Ca.CA.002.15.2.1 (assembly GCF_003998715.1). Classification (NCBI taxonomy): domain Bacteria; kingdom Pseudomonadati; phylum Pseudomonadota; class Alphaproteobacteria; order Hyphomicrobiales; family Phyllobacteriaceae; genus Mesorhizobium; species Mesorhizobium sp. M7A.F.Ca.CA.002.15.2.1. The sequence goes on along the minus strand of NZ_RZPI01000081.1, from coordinate 2,405 downwards.
TTGCTCAAATGCAGATCCGGTATTATACGGAGGGTCAATAAAAATGCACTTCACCATACCTCCGATCTCGTCTTGGAGGGATTTAAGCGCTAATAGATTATCGGCCTGAATCAGAGAGTTCGCATAAAGATCCCCAGTCTTCTTCTCGCTTGCGATATGCGAGAAATCATCATCTGGAACCAGAATACGTGGTTCGATCGAAGGCGATGAGCCTTTTCCAACCCAAGTTAGTTCTAGTTTTTTTGATCCGTTCATCATTTTTCCGACGTTAAAACCATCCGTATTGCCGCGCGATGGTGCTACCAGTCGCCCCATATCTTTCAGATTGACGTTTCAACCTAGAAAATTCTTTGGACTCCAAATGAAGGAACCCGAGTACGAAGGTGCCTCCAATTTTTGTCCGTTCAAATACGGCGACATACGGTGACCTGCCCAAACTGCCATCTGGATTTTTCGGTCTGAGCCCGACTTTCACCTCAGGAACTTCATCGTTCAGTTGAAGTCGCCACATGTGATTCTGCTGATACCGCATTTTGAGTTTAGCGACAGTCCCTGCCGAGGTTTTGAAATTGAAATATGAATCCTCTCCGCCGTTTGAGGAAAGCCCAAAGAAAAGCGCTTGCTCCGCTTTAAACTCAAGCTCCTTTCCCATCAACGTGATATTGCCACCCTCAATCCAGCACGTTGTGGCGAGCGCTGGATCTACTTCGGTTTGGTCGGAATCTAAAGCTTTCTTTACAGGAGGCTCTTTCTCATTCTTGCCTGTGGTCAGTCGCGCGATAGCGTCTCGGAGCGGTCGAATCTTTAGATAGGTTTGCTCGTATTCGCTCAATTTCTCCGCTGTAAGCTCCTCGCCGATGCTCCACAACTGCGACCAAGCCGCATCAAAGGCTTCAGTAGAATTCTTGCCTCCAGTGCCAATTGCGTTGGCCTCGCAATTCTTACGGAGAGCAGCACGAGTCAGATTGGCCGAACCGACAACTAGGAGGTTGGTCTCTTCCTTCGATGTTGACTTGAAAAAATACAGCTTGGGATGGAACCTCGCATCTTTGCTTGAGAGGCCTGCAACGCGAATTTGCGCTCCAGGAAGAGATTGAATCAACCTGAGAGCTCCGGGTTGGGTGATATAGTCATCTAGCCCCACGAGCCAATGCGTTTCAGGCGCATCCATCATCGTTAATGCGCCAAGCAATTCACGAACTCCCGAGACAGTGGCGTAGGCTGCGGCTACCCAGAACCCTGTACACGGGCGATGTTCACTCCATGCTCTGACTGCATTGCCAAGCGTTTCTGCCGTTCCAGCACTTTGGACTAAGACATCCATAGGCTGCTGCCCCCCGATAGCACCTCCCACCTCACCGTCAGCAATGGTGTTACCTTGGGCGTAATCGCCAGCTTCGCGGCGACCTCGTCGAGTTTGCTGTCGACCTCCTTCCGGATTTCGCGGAGCGTCTGGAAGGTCGACATTTTGAGGTCATCCCGCTCGCCTTCAAGCTTCTTGATCCGGCGTTCTTCCGCTACCTTCTCGACTAGCGGAATCGCCTGATTGGCCCGAAGTGCCCGCCGGGCGTTGCGCGCCTCCAGGTCCAGTTCCCTGACACGTATGTCATTCGATTTTTCGAGATCCTCGGCATAGGCTTCAAGCTTGACGGTTTCCTCTTCGAGCCATTTCCGGTTTTCGTCCTCGGCGGATTTTTGCGCAGCGCCCAACGCTTCCCTGTCGATCCCGGCCATGCGGTTGGCCGGATATTCGGCATCAATCGCCGCGATGGATGCGGGTATCTGGAACAAGCGCTCGGCCGTTTCGGAGGCCAGCACCTGCCCGTCGTCCGTCACGGCCGCAATGACAATGCTATCACGCGATCCCATTGCGGTCTCCGCCTTCAAAAGTGAAACCTTCAGCCAGCCACTCTTGCCGCCGACGTGCTCAAGGTCGGAAAGCCGGGGCTGGCCGTCGGCTCGGTAGACCTTGTAGTCGAAGGCAAGTTTCGTTTCCGGTAGGTCGCGTGTGCGGGCAACCTCGACCAGGCGATCGGCCAGTGTTCCGTCTCCCAAACGAAAAAATTGCCAACCTTGCTCGTCCGCTTGGGGCCAAGCGGTCGACCACGTTTTCCCGTCATGATCGAACCGGGCAATTCCGTCGGTGTGGAATTTCGCTTCCGGAAGCTCGGCGCGCGCCAGCAACCATAGGCGGCGCTCGAAATCGGACATGGTGCGTTCGATTTCCGTTCCCCGCTGCCGGAGCATGTCCACGATCGACGCGTCGAACAGGTCGAACAGTTGCTGGCGGGTCTCGGCCATATCGGCTTTGATCTGCTCTTCAAGCTCGGATTCGAGCTTCTTGAACGCCTCGTCTACCTGCGCTTCTGTCCGGCAACTTTGGACTACGGCCAAGACCTTCCCTT
>NZ_RZPI01000819.1:0-2237 GCF_003998715.1 Mesorhizobium sp. M7A.F.Ca.CA.002.15.2.1 | reverse complement strand
AGGGCGGGTAGGCGCCTTCGGTGCCGATCCTCAGGGTCTTTTCCTGGGCCTGGGCGACGCCGAGCGTCAGCAGCGCGGCCGAAGCGGCAAGCGCGATACGCAGTGAAATACGCATGATGGTCCTCTCTTTATGGTCCCGGCCGTCGTTCCGAACGGCTCTGTGGGGCGGTGCTTTTGACCGCCCGCTGGCGCGATACTCCCACTCTTTCCAAGAAAAAAGCAACTGCAAAACCATAAAAATGGGCAAGGCTATTCTGCCGTTGCGTCAGCGCTCAAGCAACGAGCCCGGTGGTGCGCTCGATGAAGTCGGCTATCGATTTTGCATCGTCGAGATCGAATACCGGCAGCAGCTCGCCTTCAATGGCAAAATCGGCGGCGACAGCGACGATGTTGGGATCCTCCGCCGAAAGCGGCGTGCGGTCCTTCGCATCCAGCCGGCGGGTTTCGATCTTGCTGTGGGCTTCGCGCTTGTAGCCCTCGACCAGCACGAGGTCGCAAGGGGCAAGCCGCGACAGGACAGTCTCCAATGTCGGCTCATCCTCGCCGCGCAGCTCGTGCATCAGTGCCCAGCGAACGCCGGAGACGATCGCGACTTCGGTGGCGCCGGCCTGCCGGTGGCGAAAGCTGTCCGCGCCAGGTTTGTCGATGTCGAAGTCATGGTGGGCATGTTTCACCGTCGACACCTTCCAGCCGCGCCGGACCAATTCGCTGACCAACCTCTCGGTCAAAGTCGTCTTGCCGGAATTCTTCCAGCCGGTGATGCCGAAGACGCGTCTGTTCATGGCTTGATGCTCTGCAACAGACGCTCGGCAGACACAAGATCGTCCGGTTCGTTGATGTTGAAGAAAGGGTCGATCCCCGCCGATGGCGGAACCGGGAACTCCACCTCGACAAAACCCTGCCGGTCGATGAAAGCCGAAACCCGCCTGATATCCTGATCGACCAGAAAGTGCCGCAAGGCATCGCGGCAGCCGATCGGCCACAGCGCGAAGGTCGGATGCCGCTTGCCGGCCGAGCGGGCAACGGCAATAGAACCGGGGCTTTGATCGGCGGCCCCTGCCAGACGCTCGACAAGGTCCAACGGCAGGAAAGGCGTGTCACCGGCAGCGCTGACGATCGCCTTGCAAGGCCTGTTGGCCGCGGCCCATTCGAGGCCGGTCAGGATTCCGGCGAGCGGACCGGCAAAGCCGGGCACGCTGTCGGCAAGCACCGGCAGTCCAAAGCGCAGGAATCGTGCAGGGTCGCCATTGGCGCTGAGCGCCATCGATTCTATTTGCGGGGCGAAGCGCGACACGACCTGGTCAAGCAGGCAGCCATCGCCAAGCGGCAACAGGCTCTTGTCGCCGCCGCCCATCCGCCTCGACTGGCCACCGGCCAGAACAATCCCCGCAATGTCTCGCTTCATGCCACGAAGCCTGTACGCCAGCCGTCGGAAATCACAAGAACCTTCAATGATCTGGCTAGATTCCGTCCGGAACCATGCTTGGCCCCGTGCTTTCGGCGACGATCTTGCGCCGGCCGACGACCCGCTCGCGGTAGAGCGCATAGAGGCCGGAGCCGATGATGATGGTGGCGCCGACGATCATCGGCAGATCGGGAATGTCCGCGAAGATGAACAGGCCAAGCAGGATCGACCAGATCAGGGCCGTGTAGCGGAACGGCGCGATGAAGGAGATGTCGCCCGCCCGCATCGCCATAATGATGAACTGGTAGCCGATAATCACCAGCACAGCAGCCAGGGCCAGCAGGGCCGTGCTGTTGCCCGTCATCGGCGTCCAGCCGCCCATTGCCGGCAACAGCGCCGCGCCGACGATTGTCATGGCAAGCGCGGTCGCGGTCGACACCAGCAATGTCGGAATGGCCTTGGGGATCCGCTTGGTGGCGAGATCGCGCACCGCGCAGCAGGCGACGCTGGCCAGCGCCGACAGCGAGTAGACGCTGAACCCTTCGAAGCCCGGCCGCACGATGATCAGCACGCCGGCAAATCCGATGGCGATGGCCAGCCAACGCCGCCAACCGACAGTCTCGCCAAAGACAAGTGCCGCTCCCATCGTCACCGCCAGCGGCAGCGCCTGCAGCACCGCCGAAACATTGGCGATCGGCAGATGGGCGAGGGCGACGAGGAAACTCACCGTTGCGCCGGCCTCGCTGATCACGCGCAAGGCGACCAGAGGCTGCAGCATCGAGCCCGGGCGGGCGAGAGCGCCGCGCTGCCAGGCCAGCAGGCCGACGAAAAG
>NZ_RZPI01000818.1:0-2238 GCF_003998715.1 Mesorhizobium sp. M7A.F.Ca.CA.002.15.2.1 | reverse complement strand
CACGAAGGCGGCGCCGCCGATCTCGACGATCGAGTGGATGCGGTTGCCCATGCGGCCGTCGCCGGCGAAATAGACCGCCCAGTTCTTGGCGGTCACCGCCAGCGTCGCCAGTGCCGAAACGGTGATGGCGGTGCCCAGCGACATTGCCAGCACCGACAGCAGGCCGCCGAGCCAGAGGCCGTTGAGCAGGGCGAAGCTGAGCACGATCAGCGCGCCGGAGCAGGGGCGGATGCCGACCGCCGCCACCGCTGTCCAGGCCGTGCGCCAGTCGAAGCGGTCGCCTGACAGCAGCGCCGGATCGGGTGCGTGCGAATGGCCGCAGGTGTCGCAGACTTCGCCGGCCGCGTGATCGTGATGAGCATGATCGTGTTCGGCATGATCGTGATGATCGTGATGATCGTGCGAAGGGCCGTGCACATGGTCATGCGCGTGCAGCGCGTGCGAATGGGCATGCGCCGAATGGCTGTGAGCTGCATGGGAATGGCCGGCATGCGAATGCGCGCCGTGCGAATGACCCCCATGAGAATGACCCCCATGAGAATGACCGGCGTGAGAATGGCCGGCATGAGCCGCCGACAGGCTGTAGGCCGGGCCCTTGCCGAACAGACGCAGGACGGCGGGGCCGAGTTTGCGCCACAGCAGCCAGGCGCCGAACAGGGTGACGAAGACAAAGCTCATGATCTCCATGAACCAGGCTGCGTCCGTCATCGAGACGGAGGTGCCGCGCAGGACGAAATAGGCGACCCCCATCACCGCGACCGCGGTCAGGCCCTGCAGCAGCGCCGAGACGAAGGACAAGAGGATGCCGCGCCGCAACGCCACTTCATTGGCCACCATGTAGGACGAGATCACCGCCTTGCCGTGACCGGGGCCGGCGGCATGGAAAATACCGTAGGCGAAGGACAGGCCGACGAGTATCCAGATCTTGCTGCCGTCCTGGCGCATCGCCTTCATCGCCGTTGCCAGCGCGCGGTAGAATTCCTGCTGCCTGAGATTGATCCACATCAGGATATGGGCGAACGGGCCGGTGGTGGGCGCCATGCCGTCATTGACGCCGATGCCGAGCGAACTCTGGGCATGAGCCGCGTCGGCGAAATGCATCATGGCGACTGTGAGGGCCAACAGGCCGAATGCCAAACGCAGGGACGGTTTCGTCACCGGCTTCATCCTTCTGGCTGACAGGTCAGTTCGAGCTTGGTGGCGAAGATCTTGCTCATATCGGTGCCGGTCGGGTCATTGAAAAAGGCATCGGTGAGGGTCTTCTGGTTTTCCTTGATGGCCTCGTCGGGGTCGGGACGGACCACCTTGCTGGTGCAGTTCGAGGGCAGGCCTTCGACCGTGATGTTGGAGTCCTCGGTGAAGTCGATCGCCGTGTAGAATGTCGGATCGTAGACGCCGATATCGATTTTGCCGTTGAGCTTGATCGGCACCTTCGGTTCGGACTCGAACAGGATGATCAGCTGGTCGTTGTCGAAATTGGCCATCAGATGCGGCGGCGGCGTCATCGCCACGTCCTTGCCGTCGACGGTGACGAGCTGGAAGTAGTTGAACTCCGCCAGCGAGGCATGAACGGTGTCGGCGACTTCCTTCAGCTCCTTGTCGTCGAGCTTCAGGTCGGAGTTCTTGTCGAATTCCATCATCACCGTCGAGGAAAACAGGTCGTCGAAGCGCCAGAGATGACGCAGAGCCTTCACGCTTTGGTGATCGGGGGAGAGGATCACATCGAGGCGAGCCTCGGCGAAGACGTGTGGATGCACGTAAGCGGGTCCAGTGGCGGCAAAGCTAGCCGCCAAGGCCGAAGCCAGCATGATTGCGTGCCGTTTCAGGTGCATTCTCGGTCGCGATTCCCTAGGCCTCGGAAGAGTTGCCGAGAGTTACCAGAAAGGGGGCGAAATTGGGACCGCTGCTCGGCTGAAGTGGGTCAGGCAACTTCACGCGTCCTGAACCACTGCACCAGGAAGTCGACGAAAACGCGGACCTTGGCCGGCAGATAGCGGCGGTGCGGGTAGACGGCGAAGATGCCGCCGCCCGACAGGATACGGTCATCCATCACCGACACCAGCCGGCCGCTCGCGAGATCGGGCGCGGCAATGAAATCCGGCAGGACGGTGAATCCCAGCCCGGACACGGCCGCGGCTCTCGCCGTCATCGGGCTGTTGACCTCGATCGGACCTGACACCGAAACGCTGACCGGATCGCCATTGTCGCCCTTGAACGGCCAGTTGTTCAGTCCGCGGC
>NZ_RZPI01000817.1:0-2259 GCF_003998715.1 Mesorhizobium sp. M7A.F.Ca.CA.002.15.2.1 | reverse complement strand
GCTCCACCTTGCGCTTGCCCAGACGTGCGGCGATGCCGGCTGCGAGATCGCCTACCCATATCCACAGGAAGCGCAACGCGATCAGGCACAGCGTCAGCGCCACGACGGTCGCGATCGGCTGGATGATCGGGTGCAGGCTCATGAGTTCCGGCGGCACATGGCGGATGATGTCGGGAAGCTGCAGGCCGAGCACGATGAAGAGAGCACCGTTGAAAACGAAGGAAAGCGTCGTCCACAGCGACATCGTCTGCATGCGGGCCGAGACGCCGAGGAAGCGAAACACGCCGGAGCCGCCGGTGAGCAGGCCGGCGGTAACAGCCGCCAGAATACCGGACGCTCCGACATGCTCGGCGCCGAGATAGGCGATGAAGGGCAGCAGAACCATCACCAGCACCTGCGCTTCGGCCGGCACGCCGCCGATCCGGTTGAGCAATTGCAGCAGCTTGGCGGCAACGAACAGCGCCGCGACGCCGATCAGGATGCCGATCGCCACGGCATAGAGAAAACTGAACGAAGCCGCGGCAAGGGAAAAGCTGCCGGTCAGCACTGCTGCGACGGCGAAGCGGAACATGACGAGGCCTGAAGCGTCGTTGAGCAGCGACTCGCCTTCGAGAATGTGCATCAGCCGCGCCGGGACGACATTCCTGTCGACGATCGAGGACACGGCCACCGCGTCGGTCGGCGACAGCACCGCGGCAAGCGCAAAAGCGACCACCAGAGGGATGCTCGGCACTAGCCAATGCAAGGCGTAGCCGAAGCCGACGATGGTGAAGAAGACCAGCCCTATGGCCAGATCCAGGATCGGTCCGCGCAGCGCCATCAGTTCACGCTTCGGTGCGCCATAGGCATCGCCGAACAGCAGCGGCGGAATGAACACCAGCAGGAACAGCTCCGGATTGATCTCGACATGGATGCCGCGCACCGGCCAGGCGAGCGCGGCACCGATCGCAATCTGCAGCACCGGCAACGGCACCCGCACCAGGCGAACCAGCGCGCCGGAAAGCGCCACGAAGACGAGCACGACCAGAATGAAGACAGCGACTTCCATGGTCCGGTTCCAGGCTTTCCCGCCGACCATGCGCAAAGCCGGCCGATCCGTCCAGCCGCCCTCCCGTGAAAAACGCCGCGGCACCCAATCAATGAAAAAAGGCCGCCCTGAGAGGCGGCCTTTTTAAATAGAAATCAAATATTTAAAGCGCGGACGTGATCTGCAGCTCGTTGTTGCCATCAAGCGCGTAGACGTCGTCGCGGAACTGCACCACGCCCGGACCGGTCGACCAGGCCGAGAGATAGAGGAAGTGGACCGGCACCGGATTGGTGACCTGGATCGGCGTGTTTTCACCGGTCTTGATCGCCGCCTCGAAATGCTGGCGGTCCCAGCCGGGCGTGTCGCGCAGGATCCAGGTGACGAGGTCGCGCACATTCTGCACGCGCACGCAGCCCGAGGAATCGAAACGCAACATCTTGCCGAACAGGCTCTGCTGCGGCGTGTCGTGCATGTAGACGCCATCAGGGCTCGGGAAATTGATCTTCACCGAAGCCATGGCGTTTTCCGAGCCGGGATCCTGACGGAACCGGTACTTGGCGGCGTCGTCGGTCGACCAGTCGACATTCATCGGATCGACTTCGCTGCCATCGGGCGCGAACAGGCGGATGTGGCTGTTCTTGAGATAATCGGGATTTTTCCGCATCAGCGGAATGATGTCCTTGCGCACGATCGAGACCGGCGCGTTCCAGTATGGATTGACGATGATCTCGGTGATCTTGGAATTGACGATCGGCGTCTGGCGATCGATCTTGCCGACGATCGCGGTGTGGCGAAGCACGACGCGGTCGTTCTCGACCGCTTCGACCTGGGCTGCCGGAATGTCGACCAGCACGTAGCGGCTGCCCAGCGTGCCGGCCTTCTCGCGCAGCCGCTGCAGATTGGTCTGCAACTGGCCAAGCCGGATCTGCGCCGAAACGTTCATCGCCGCATAGGTGTATTTGCCCATCGAGCCATCAGCCGGCAGGCCGTGACGCAGTTGGAAGCGCTTGACTGCCGAGTCGACATAGGAATCGAAAGCCGTCGAAATGCCGGCGCTCTGCGACAGGTCGCCGGAAACCATCAGCCGCTTGCGCAACGGCACCACATCGGGATCATCGACGCCAAGCTGCAGCTTCTTGGTCGCGGGAACCTCGACCCAGCCACCCTGCCCGACAATGTTCTGGTATTGCCCGACCGCCTGTTCCGTGAAGGCAACGGTCTGCGGGCTGAAG
>NZ_RZPI01000816.1:0-2259 GCF_003998715.1 Mesorhizobium sp. M7A.F.Ca.CA.002.15.2.1 | reverse complement strand
GTCGCGGCTAAGCCGTGGCGGGCACGCTCGGCGGAAACCGTCCTGCTTGGCGCGGACGCCAGCGAGGCGACCTTCGCCAGCGCCGCGGACGCTGCCTTGGCCGATGCCAGCCCTTCCGGCGACAATGCCTTCAAGATCGAGCTTGCCCGCCGCATCGTGATCAGGGCGCTGATCTCTGCGCTTTCGGGAACGCCCGAGCGTCTGCCGGCCCTTCCTGCCTCCCCGTTCTCGAACATTCCTGGAGCGCGCCATGACGCTTGAACTCAGCCTCAACCAGCAACCCGCCCATGCCCGGCAAGGCTCTAGCATCGGCCAGCCGCTGACCCGCCGCGACGGCTTTCTGAAAGTCACCGGAGCCGCGCGCTATGCCGCCGACAACCATCCGCCCGGCATGCTCTACGCCGTGCTGGCGGTCAGCAGCATCGCACGCGGCCGCGTCGCCGCGCTGGATGTCGAGGCGGCCAAGGCATACAGAGGCGTGGTCGAGGTGATGACGCCCAAGAACCGGCCAGCGCTCGCTGCCGATCCGGACGCCAAGGACCATCCCTTCATGTTCCGGCTCGACCTCTTGCAGAACGACCAGGTCCGCTACCCCAATCAGAGCATCGCCGTGGTGATCGCCGAGACGCTGGAGGCGGCGACCGAGGGGGCGGCGCTGCTGTCGCCGCGCTATGAAGTGATGCCGGCGCGCGTTGGCCTCGACGGCGCCGAAAATTTCGTGCCGCGTGCTGTCGGCGTCGGCGGTCCGGCCGTGCAGCACAAGGGCGATGTCGAGGTCGGCCTTAAATCCGCAAAGACGCGGATCGAAGCCACCTACGAGACGCCGGCCCAGTACCACAACGCCATGGAGCCGCATGCGATCGTCGTCGCCTGGGAAGGCGACACACTGTCGATCGACACACCGAGCCAGGGCCTTGCCATGGCGCAGGGCCGCATCGCCGGCCTGTTCGGCATCGCGCCGGAGAACATCCACATCCGCAGCCCGTTCCTGGGTGGCGGCTTCGGTTCGAAAGGCATGATCTCCGGGCCGCAGGTGCTCGGCATCCTGGCGGCGCGTCTCGTCGGCCGTCCGGTCAAGCTGGTGCTGCGACGTGAGCAGATGTACGGGCCGGTCGGCCACCGTGCGCCGACGCGCCAGACGCTGCGCATGGGCATGGATGGCGAAGGGCGGCTGACGGCACTCGACCATCACGCCAAGACCGCGTCGAGCACGTTCGACGATTTCTTCGAACCGGCGGCGGATGCCTCGCACACGCTCTATGCCAGCCCGGCCATCGCCACCTCGCACGATGCGGTGCGGCTCGATACCGGTACGCCGCTGTTCATGCGGGCGCCCGGCGAAGCCACCGGCTCGATCGCGCTGGAGAGCGCTATCGATGAGGCAGCCTACGCCTGCGGCATGGACCCGCTGGAATTCCGGCTGCGGAACTATGCCGAGGTCGAGCCGATGACCGGCAAGCCGTTTTCCTCCAAGGCGCTGCGCGAATGCTACAGGCAAGCGGCCGAGACGTTCGGCTGGGCGAGCCGCCCGCTTCAGCCTCGGCTGATGCGCGACGCCGACGGTTTCCTGACCGGCTGGGGCATGGGCACGGCGACCTTCCCGGCGATCATGTTCCAGGCCGAAGCGCGGGCGGTGCTGAGAGCCGATGGCAGCGGCGTGATGGAGACCGGCGCTCAGGACATGGGGCAAGGCGCCTGGACCGCCTTCGCCCAGATCGCCGCCGACGGACTGGGACTGGATATCGACCAGGTCGATTTCAGGGCCGGCAGCTCCGATCTGCCCAATGCAGGCATTGCCGGCGGCTCCGGCCACACGGCGACGGCCGGCATGGCGATCCACAATGCGGGCGCCGCCGTCATCGCCAGGCTCGCCGATCTCGCCACCGGCGACGAGGGCTCGCCGCTCTACGGCGCCGGCAATGAAGGCGTGCTGGCGCGCGGCGGCCGCCTCTATCGGCGCGACGATGAAAGCCGCGGTGAAAGCTACGCCGAAATCCTCACGCGCGCGGGCCTCACCGAGATCGAGGGCCACGGCAAGGGCGCTCCCGACCCGGCGTCTCAGGAGGCCTATGCCAAGCACGCGCATGGCGCCGTGTTTGCCGAGGTGAAGGTCGATCCGGATTTTGGCCAGATCCGTGTCACAAGGCTGGTCGGTGCGTTCGCCGCCGGACGGGTCATCAATCCCAGGCTGGTGCGCAGCCAGTATTATGGCGGCATGATCTGGGGCGTCTCGTTCGCGCTGCATGAGGAAGCCATCAC